>NZ_CP150886.1:4236981-4539622 GCF_038050375.1 Okeanomitos corallinicola TIOX110
TTTGTCGGTTCTATGTCTCCTGATTGGAATATTAGTTTATTTCATTATCGTAATAATGGCGCAGATTACGGACGAATTGTGGTAGGAATGCAAGTTCCACCTGATGAAATGGAAGAATGGCAGGAATTTCTAGATTCTTTGGGTTATCGTTATTGGGATGAAAGTCAAAATCCTGCTTATAAGTTGTTTTTGGGTTAGGAATTTGGATTGTTTTCACGCAGAGACGCAGAGAACGCAGAGAAAGAAATATGTTTTATGAGTCGGTTTTAACCGACTTTAGCTTTTAGACAGGGAATTCATTCCCTGGCTTATTTTTATGTTTATCTTTTACATTCCATATCATTTTTAACCCTAGCCATCCTAAACCACTACCAATAAAATAATAGGGAAAGTCTGCCCAATTAAAGACGTTTCCTAATACCATTTTTCCCCACCAAAATGAACGTAAATAATCTAAAAATGGTGTTTTCCATAATTGCAGAAATTCTAATAAACAAGTAATTGTCAAAACCCATAAGGGAATTTGCCAAACTGTGCGACGACTAGGAATAAACAAAAAAGCAAATAAACACCAGAATATCACATAAAAAATACCTCCTAATTCTTGATTTAACCAGGAAACAGAATAACGATATTTACTGTATAAAAGTCCAGTAATTAAAGTAATAATCAAAAAACTAAAAGTCCGTAAACGAATATCTTTAAATAAAATCATATCCTCTTCTCTGCGTTCTCTGCGCCTCTGCGGTTCGTTAATAAAAAAGGCTTGGTTTTTTTACCAAACCTTGGTTACAGAAGTGAAAGACTCTACCAAATTTAATCACTAATGATATTGATAATTTATCTATCTTCAGAGTTAACTTATCTTTTTTATCTGCGTCCATCTGCGTGTATCTGCGTTTAGTTCTCCCTTTTCTTCCTCATCAACTTTAAACACAATTCCCGAAAATGCTCACCCCTAATTTCAAAATTAGGATACTGATCAAAACTAGCACAAGCTGGAGATAATAACACCACCGAAGCTTGATATTTTTTCGCTAATTCTACGGACTTAATTACAGCTTTATCCATTGTTTCCACAATTTCAAAATTACCATATCCCACTGCTTCTAACCTTTGAGCAAAAGCATTTGCAGCATTACCAATAAGCAAAACAGCAGCAGTTTTATCTTTGATTTTATTTAACCAAGCTGTATCATCTCCGGCTTTTGCTTCTCCACCAGCTATTAAAATCGCCGGACTTTGTACCGATGCTAAACCAACTTCTGCTGCATCATAATTTGTGGCTTTACTATCATTAATAAAGTCAATTCCTGACCATGTACAAATATGTTCTAAGCGATGGGGAACACCAGGAAATTCACTGACTGCACGACAAATAGCTTCAATCTCAATTCCTGCTAACCTTGCTGCACCTACTGATACTAATAAATTTTGGAGGTTATGTTCTCCTACCATTTTTAAAGCGGAAACTTTGACAATTTGCTGAGTTTGTGAATTTGCAGATAGTTTTTCTATCACCCAACCATTTTCTATGTAAAAGCCTTTTTCACCTATTAAAAATTCTGCCCCTTTCACACTTGTCCAATAAGCATCTGGCCAATGATTTAAACCAATTTTGTGTAAATAAATATCGTCACCATTAAATATTTGCAACTGGGAATTATTTAACAGTTTAGCTTTAATATTATAGTAATTTTCTAATGTTTGATGACGGGCTAAATGATCTGGGGTAAAAGTTGTCCAAATACCAATTCTCGGTGCAAGAGTTACTGAAGATTCTATTTGATAACTACTCAGTTCACCAATTACCCAATCTGGTTTTTCTGCTGCTAAAGCTACTTCACAAGCAGCGTAACCGATGTTACCACAGGCAGGGGCATTAAATCCCGCAGATTGGAATATGGCAGCAGTTAAAGCTGTGGTGGTGGTTTTACCGTTTGTACCTGTAATTGCTACCCAAGGAATGTTTTGCAAATGTCTCCATGCAAATTCCATTTCCCCGATAGTTTCTATTCCTAAATCTCTTGCTTTGCGTAAGATGGGAATATCCCAAGGTACACCAGGACTGACAACTATTAATTTCGGTAAATCTGAATTTTCAAGGTCTGGTGTGTGTCCTAAGTTGACGGTAATTTGTTCCTGTGCAAGTTGTTGTTGTTGTTCCAGGAGGTTTGGGGAGGTGCTACTATCGCTTATTTCTACCTCCCAACCTTCCTGTTTCAACAATCTTGCCGCAGCAATACCGGACTTTCCCAATCCAATCACAAAGGCTTCTGGCATAGACTGTGTAGTATCCCTGGTTAAGCTACTTTATCCTAACGTTTATTGGCAAAAATTACACCTGTTTTTGTTGCTTTTGGCTACAGATTTTTGACAATTGCCCCAAAGTCGGCTAAAACACGGGCATGATTTCGCAATAATCCCAGCAAATTTAAACGATTTCGCTTAATATCTGGGTTGGAATCCATGACTAACACGCTATCTTCACCATCAAAGAATTTGCTGACTGTAGGGGCAATTTTTTCTAGTGCGGCTATTAATAGTTGATAGTTGCGTGTTTGTTGTGCGGTTTGGGTTTGGGGGACTAATTCTACTAAGGCGTTGTAAAATGCAGATTCAGATGATTTTTGGAATAATTCGGAATTAATTAATGTTTTTGGTGCTAATTGTTGATAGTCTAAATCTCCTTGTGCAGCTAAACGGGTAGAACGGTTAACGGTTTCGTAGATTTTATCTAATGTACCATCGTTGCGGATTTGTTGTAAATAAATTGCGCGATCGCGTACATCTAATAAATCCTGTAATGCGCGTTCTGTGTATTCTGGATCATTTTCTCCTAAAACCGCATTTACCAAGTCATAATCTATCTGTTTTTCTTCTTGTAATAAGGTGCGAATCCTTTGTAAGAAAAATTCTTGTAATGTGGAAATCAAAGATTTGGCATTTTTGTTAAATGTAGATGCAAAGTTTGTCGCTATTTGGGTTAATAGCTGTTCTAAATTAATCTGTAAATTCGCAAACCAGGTAATATTAATAATTGCATTAGCAGCGCGACGTAATGCAAAGGGATCTGATGAACCTGTGGGAATTAAACCTAAACCAAAGATACTAATTAATGTATCTAGTCTATCTGCTAAACCTACTATTTGTCCTGTTAATGTTTGGGGAAAAATGTCATCAGCATTTCTAGGTAAATAATGTTCAAAAATCGCTCTTGCTACTTCTGCATCTTCACCACTTGCTAGTGCGTATTTTTCACCCATTATTCCTTGTAATTCTGGAAATTCATAGACCATTTGGGTGACTAAATCGGCTTTACATAATAAAGCTGCACGTTGGATTTTTTGACTTTCACTATTTCCTAATTGCAGTTGTTGAGAGATGAGATTAGCAATATTAACTACTCTCTCAACTTTGGCACGAACTGAACCTAAATCTTCTTGAAATGTGACTTTTTCTAATTGGGGTAAAAAGCTTTCTAAGGGTTTAGCTAAATCAGCATCATAGAAAAATCTCCCATCTGCTAACCGCGCTTTAATTACTCTGGCATTTCCGACAGCAATGACATCTGATTTTGTGGGATCTCCGTTAGAAACTGTGACAAAAAATGGTAACAGGTCTTTATTTTGGGAAGTTTTAAAAACGGGAAAGTAACGCTGATGTGTCACCATAACTGTAGTCGAAACTTCGGTGGGTAATTTGAGAAATTCTTCTTCAAATTTACCAACTACTGCTGTAGGATATTCTACTAAATTAGTAGTTTCTGTTAATAAGTCTGGGTAAATTTCTGTGAAACCGCCTAATATTTGGACTGTGGTTTTAACTTGGTCTGTAATAATTTTTTCCCGTTCTTCTGGTTTCACAATTACATAACCAGAACGGAGGTTATCTACATATTCGGTTGCGTGGGAAATAGTGATTGATTCGGGATGTAAAACGCGATGTGCTTGAGAAATTCTATCACTCTTAACTATCTTTTCACCGTTGTTTAATTCTAAGGGTAAAACGTCCCCATCTAACAAAGCAACTAACCAGCGAATAGGACGGGAAAACCTACCATCACCGCTTCCCCACCGCATTAACCGCTTTCCTTCCAAACTCCAAACCCACTGGGGTACAAGTTCTGTCAAAATGTCTGCAACTGGCCGTCCTGGTGTCTTTTTCTGAACAAAGACAAAATCACCTTTATCCGTAGCACGAATTTCTAAAGCTGACAGTTCTACACCTTGTTTTTTAGCGAAACCTTCTGCTGCTTTTGTGGGTTGACCATCTTTAAATGCTGCTTGTGCAGGTGGTCCTTTAATTTCTTCTTCTTTGTCTGGTTGTTGGGATGGTAAACCGGTGATGAGAACCGCTAACCGTCGGGGAGTTCCATAAACTTCTACGGTTTCCGCTTGTAAACTGTTAGCTTCCAGAGTTTGAGGAATGCGCGATCGCCATTGTAATATGGCATTACTCAGAAAACTTGCGGGTAGTTCTTCTGTACCAACTTCTAATAAAAATGCAGTCATAAGGTCACTAATGTTGATCAGTCAATTCCATCAGTTTACCTTGTGATTAGGCTGTGGTGAACAAGATATGGGACTTCTTAGGGATATCAGCATTAATTGGCGTTGTATGATAGGGATTGATTAGGAGGTAATTTTTATGTTAAAGCGTATTTATATTGATAATTTTCAGTGCTTGGTAAATTTTGAATTGAATTTTGATTCTATTAATTTATTTCTTGGTGGTAATGGTTCAGGTAAGTCAACTGTGTTTGATGTTTTATGGAGGTTGCAATTTTTTATCCTTGGTTTATCTAAAGTAGAGGGAGTTTTTCAAGGTTTCACACGCACTCGTTGGCAGACTTTACCAATTCAGAGGTTTGAGATAGAAATTGATGGTAATGGAGGTACTTACAAATATGAATTATCAATTGAACACAATCAAGAACAGAGCTATGTTAGGCATGAAAATTTAAGCTTTAATAATCAAATATTATTGAATTTTGAAATGGGAGAAGTACAAACATTTAATGATGATTATACAGCAGGACCAAAATATCCTTTTGATTGGTCACAATCTATATTACCTTTCTTCCTTCCAAGGCATGATAATACAAAGTTAACATGGTTCAAAAAAAGAATGGAGCGATTTATTATCGTCAGGATTATTCCCTCTATAATGTCTCCAATCAGTGAACAAGAACAAATATTATTAAATCCTGCTATGGATAATTATGTCTCTTGGTATCGTTACATTTCACAAGATCAGGGCAAAGTAGCAGAATTAATACAGGTACTTAAACAAATCTTAAATGGTTTTGTGAGTTTTAAATTTGAACAATCTGGAGATAAATATACATTTCTGAAATTAAGATTCGCCAATGATTCAGATCGAAAAAACATAATTGAATATGGATTTGGTGAATTATCAGATGGACAAAGAATTTTGATTGCTCTGTATACTCTTATCTATTGCACTAAATCAGAAGATTATACCCTTTGCATTGATGAACCAGAAAACTTTTTAGCACTTCCAGAAATTCAACCTTGGTTAAGACAACTATATGATTTTTGTGATGAGGAAAAACTACAATCTTTATTAATTTCCCATCATCCTGAATGTATTAATTACCTGTTAGCTTCACCAATTGGTTATTGGTTTGAACGTCAGAGTAATGCACCTGTGAGAGTCAGAAAAATTAGTAATGAAGAAGCTGATGATGCAGGATTAAAAATTTCTGAACTAATTGCACGAGGATGGTTAAAATGAGCCAAAAAAGAGTGCAAATTGTGATCTTATGTGAGGATAAACAACAGGAGGTTTTTGCAATTCATTTTTTGCAAAAGCGGGGTTTTATTATAGATAGGAATATCCGCACTGAAATTTGTCCTAAAGGTGCGGGTGAGCAGTTTGTTAGAGAAAAATATGCAAAAGAAGTGGTAGAATATCGCAGACAAAAAAATAAGCGTGCAGGAATGTTAATTGTTTTAATTGATGCAGATAAAAAAACTGTAGAAGAGAGACTCAAGCAGTTAAATGATGCACTCAAAGAAAATTCTCATCCACAGCGTCAAATTGATGAAGCTATAGCAGTTTTTGTTCCTAAAAGAAATATTGAAACTTGGATACATTATCTCCAGGATGAAAATGTTGATGAGGAAACAGAATATCCAAAATTTAAAAAGCAGTCAGATTGTAAACCATACATTGAGCAATTAGTCAATCAATGTTATCAAGGTAATTTAAACGAAAATGCCCCTCATTCTCTGAAAACTGCTTGTGGAGAATTACAAAGAATTTTACCATTATTAAATTAATTCATCAATCAGTAAATAAAGAAAACTCTGATTTCACATTCCACTTTTTCCCGTCATGCAGCAGTAAAGTGATATTTTCAGCCACAAATTCAAAATATACCTGACGTTCTTTAAATTTATCCCAAGCTGTATAAAAATCAGACTTTTTTAAATCTCTCCGCGCTACAGTTAAATGAGGATGAAAAGAATGATTATTTCTACCTTTACTAACTATTCCTAATTTACCTTCTACATCATTAACTAAGTTTGATTGTAATGTTAAAAGTGCTTGATTTTTAATCACATTCATGTATATAACACGAGGTGGAAAAGCTGCAAAACCATCCAATTCGATAGGTAAATAATTTTGATTTTTGGCGAAATTTTCCAAAAAAGTTTCTAAAATTGAGATTTCCCGATCTGCCATTATAAAAGGTGGTTGGAGGGTAATATGTGGAGGAGAATTTTGAGCGCCACGACTATCATAATTATCAACAAAATATTGTTTAATGTCGTTAGCGTAGTCCTGAATATGTTGGGGTGGAAGAATAGCAATAAAAAAACGATTCATAAATTGAGTTATCAGTTATCAAATTACTGTCACCTGTCACCTATTTCTTTTATGATATTTTAGGAAAAATCTAAACTACCTAATTAGTATGCCTTGGTTTGTTAAAATTGAAACGGGTATGGTGGATAAACGCATCTTTGATCAGTACGTACCAGCCCATACAGCCTACGTAAAAGAGTTAATAGACAAAGGACACAAAGCCAAAACAGGTTATTGGGCAGAAAAAGGGGGAGGGATGATGTTATTTGAGGCCGCATCAATGGATGAAGCAAAGGCGATAGTAGCCGCAGATCCCTTAGTAGCCAACGGTTGTGTCAATTATCAGCTACACGAATGGAAAATTGTTGTCGAATAATGCACAATTTTAGAAATTTGATGTTATGATTACTTTTAGACCTGGATCTATGCGATCTCAACGCCCAAATCTTGTCAGGACCGGAAGGTAGCAGCAACACGGGATGCTTGCGGTAGGCGTAGTCTCCGGGTCGCCCTATTTTTAGGAGTGCTTTGCAGCAATGCCTGGTTTTGGAGATATTGTTCAAAAAGCTTTTTACCTTGGTGTAGGCTTGGCTTCTTACGCTGGTGAAAAAGCTGGGGGGAAATTAGCCGAACTGCGATCGCAAGTACAAAAGCTGGCTGATGAAATGGTAGCTAAGGGTGAAATGAACACTGAAGAAGCTCGTCGTTTCGTAGAAGATATGATGAGACAAGCCCAAAAGAACCAAACATCTGGTGAAACTTCAGAAAAAACAGCACCTTCTGAACCTCGTCGCATCGAAATATTAGAGGTAGAAGAAGACACCGCTGTCAAAGAACCACCACAGGAGAAAGTAACTGATCTCCGTCAGCAAGTACAAGAACTACAAGAACAATTAAAAAAACTAAAACGCGATCAGTAGCTAATTCTTCATTCTGAACATTAGCTAATTTGGTGTTTTTGGGAATGACGCTCTGTGTAAAACTGGTTTAATGTGTATGGCTAATGCTCTGTTTTAGCACTAATAACCAGGGAAGATAAGCGTCCTGTTGATAGCCAGTGAGACAGTTAAGCTTATGGAACCGTGGGAAAAAGACTTAGTTGAAATTATCGAAACCGTGGCCGATGAAGTAGAGCGTTTCTTCCAAGGAATTAATGATATGGTAGATTCATTTTTTGAACTGACGGAAGAAATTACCTTTGAGGTACAGAATAACATTGCTGCGGACATTGACCAGTATTTACAAGAACTAGCTGAACCATTGCTGGAAATTTACTGGGATATGGAAGATATAGTATCAGATGTAGATCCTGGTTTTCCGTATCAGGTAGAAGCAACAACGGAACAAAATCCTGCTTGTATGGGTTGTAGCCATTATCATGGACAGGTTTATGGTGGTAATTTATTAGTTTGTGCAATGCACCCCCAAGGTTGGGATGATGAAAGTTGTCCAGACTGGGAAAATAGCGGTATTGAGTTTTGAGATTGCAGTTAATTAAGTTAAAAGTTAAAATTTAGGAATCTCTGCATTTTATCAAACATCATCCTATGAGTAATTCTTTACCTGAGACTGTACCGACTCAAAACCCAGAAATGAAATATGGAGAGCGAGAAATTGAGGAAGGAACACTGATTACATTTCCCAATCCCCGCATAGGTAGAAAGTATAATATTGACATTACCTTACCCGAATTTACCTGTAAATGTCCGTTTTCTGGTTATCCTGATTTTGCAACTATCTATATTTCCTATGTACCTGATCAAAAGGTAGTGGAATTGAAAGCTTTAAAACTATACATTAATAGTTACCGCGATCGCTATATTTCCCACGAAGAAACAGCAAATCAGATTTTAGATGACGTAGTTGCAGCTTGTGAACCCTTGGAAATGACAGTCAGAACTGATTTTACTCCCCGTGGAAACGTACATACCGTGGTGGAAGTAAAACATAGAAAAGAAGAACAAACTATTTTTTAAAAACCCCAGTAGTGAGGACTAAAGTCCTCATTCAAAAATCATAAGTTCCCATGTTAATGTTTTCAAGAATTTCCCTTAATTAACTTATTCATAAATTGAGAAAAATTATCAGCAACAGACCTAATAAAACGGTAACTTTTACGAACTTTATTTAAAAAAGAATAAGGTACTCGTAAACCTAAACGATAAAAAATCGGCAAATATATCAAATAATAAGCTCTTTTGAGATCATCCCATTTTGAGCATTTTTCCTGTTGCAGAAAATCAGAAATATCAACCACTAAACCTTTACCCTCAAACATCATCACATTTTTACCATGAACATCATGAGGGTAAAGTCCGCGAGTGCGTGCATAGTCCAAAGCGTGATCAATATCTTTAATGATCTTGGGAGGGATACGCAAACCCCGGTGTAAACAGTCATAAAGAGTAACACCGAACAATCTTCTTAAAACTAACAAACCATCGTGAGCATAAAAACACTCAGAAAAAGCAGGATGAGAACCCAATCGCTGGTAAACTGCCAATTCCTCCTCAAACCCAGGACGGCCAGGTGCGTACATCTTCACCACCACATCCGGGTATTCAGGATGATAAACCACCGCTGCATAGTTTCCTGTACCGAGCAATTCCCAAGGAGAGGGGATAGAACGTACTTCTATTGGGTGATGAGGATGGACGCTTTCAATAACGAAATATGGAACCAGTTCTTCGTGGATAATAGTAATTAGTGACTGAATGTGTGATTTATCCATAGGATATACGCACCTTATTAGCGGCATTATATCAATAAAATACACCACTCAATTACTATTATTCACCACCTAGAAAAAATTATTTTTGTCCTTGCTGAGTCAGTTGATCTAAAATTCCCAAAACCTCTCTTTCAAATGTAACTTGAGCGCGGTTAGTTTTACCACCAAAATAAAGTTTTTCCCCTACTTGTAAAACCCAAATCTGGGAATGGGAAAAATAACTCATCACCACCCCTAACATCAATAGAGCAAACCCAGTGTAAACAATAGGAATACCAGGGTCATATTTAATTTGTAAGCCAGTGCTACCTACTATATCAACAACTTTTAAATTTATCCCATTTACAGGAATAGACATTCCCGAACGCACAGTATTAATTAATTTACCTTTAGCATCATATATTAATACCATGCCTTGTAAATCTTTAGCTAACAGAGAAACACCTGCACTTAAATCAGGTTTAGTTGGAACCCAAGTTCCCCAAATTCTTCCTTGACCTTTAGTATCTAAAAGAGCCATGGGTAATTGGAAAATGGGACTATTATTTAATTTGACTTTAACCCCAGAAATACCCCAATCAGTTTGATAAAAAACCACACCATGATAACGCAGAGGTTTATTCACATAAATCTGTTCATGATCTATTTCTTTACCATCATTATCCACCACAGATAAATCAGAATAAAACTGATCAATTCCCCCTTTGGGAGTATAATCAATCCAAAACCTATTGACCTTGACAGCCCAATTTTTTAAAACATCTTGAGAAGTCCAAGCACCAGATTCAATAATATTTTGAACCTGGAAAGTATCACCAGAAGCAATCATTTCTTGAGCCATAAAACCCGTCATTGCTCCCCATATTCCCCCTAGTAAAATCATGACAATGCCGATGTGAACAATAATCGGTCCAATCCGTCCTACTATTCCTTTACGGGCATAGAGAATATCATTATTTTCAAGTTCTTGAAATATTTTATAGCGATTTTTTGTTAAAATTGGAGTAATAGAATTGAGAGAAATATGATCTAATTCTGCACTCAAAGCTAACTTTTTAAACTTACTTGGCTTGTCATAATATTGCCATTTCTGAGCAGCTTTTAAAGCCGGTAATTGCCTGGTAAAAGTACAAGCTGTTAAGCTCGTACCAAACAAAACCAACAAAGCTAAAAACCACCAAGTTCTATAAACATGATCTAAACCTACAACTTGAATAACTTTCCAAGTTAGGAAACCAAATAAAGCCGGATGTTCAGGATAATTAGCTTGGTAAAAAGCAGGGGATTGACCTTGTTCAATTACCGTACCACTGACACTAAATAAAGCAATAATTAATAACAGAATAATTGCTAACCTTAAATTAGTGAGAATTGGTAAAACTTCTCGTTTCAGGAAGCGAACAGGAAGTGAAAAAAAATTAACCTTTGGGGATGTTGAGTTATCTACAGTCATTGTTTATGGAAGGGAACAGGGAATAAGATTGAAATTTCCTTTTATGAACCAGAAATAGGAAGACGAGAAAGTAAAGAAAACACACCAAAACCAACTAATAAAGCACCGCTAACAGGATTTATCCAACCAGACCACCGCCGTAATTCTAATATTTTTTTAATGGAAGCTGTAAACGTACCTGCTAAAATTAGTGGTGTGACATAACCAGCGGTATAAGCAAGTAGTAAAACCGCACCTAAAAGCAAATCTTGAGTATTAGCAACCCAACCTAATAAACTAGCTAAAACTGGGGTGCTACAGGGAGAAGCAACCAAACCAAAAGTTAAACCGATAGAATAGGAACGAACACCGCCAGGTAAATCATTAGAAATCCATTTTGTTTCACCTAAAGAGGGAAATTGTAGAGGGAGTGCTTCTAATAAATTCAACCCCATAATAATGGCAAGAATACTCACAATAATTGGTAGACCAATTCCTACTTGACCATATACTTTTCCTACCAAACCTGCTATTATTCCTAAACCTGCCAATGTAGTAGCTAATCCTAAAGCAAACCAGGTTGATTGTGCAGCAGCTTGTAAACGACTTTTCGCTTCATAACCGCCGATATAACCAATAGTAATTGGCAGCATAGATAGCATACATGGTGTCATACTGGTGAGTAAACCAGCGGCGAAGATAATAGCAATACTGACGATGCTGAGGTGTGTGAGTTGGTTAGCAACTAGGGTGTTTGCCAATTGTTCAAGTTGATAAATTTGGGTTTGTAGATTCTCCAGCATGGGGATGTTTAAATTTTTAAATCCGACTCTGCTTTTATTTTATCTGAATTTAGTTTTCTGTTCCTCTCCGGTTGGAAATGTTGCAAACAACCAGATTTATTTTCAATGATAATTTTTACTAATATGATTTTTGGGAAAAAAGTTCATTCTATCCATTTTTCGCAATAGTTAGGCAGTTATTGAGAATACTATTGAGAATGGTGTCAATAATTTACGAATTTCTGGGGTTTGGGGATTGATTATTTTGTTGTTCTGTGTTTATAATATTTTTATGTATAATCCAAGGGGGTTTTATAGGTTTTAGGTTTTGCTTGACATCAAACCTGCAACTTGGATAATCTCAAGGTAATTAATAATTTCTATAACCAATCTTCTAATTTTAAAGCTGTGATTCTTGATAAGTCGGAGTCATGGGAGACTAAGGTTAAATATATTTTTCACCTCTTTTGTTTTTAGAATAGATAGTCTCTTATTATAGCATAAGATTTTTTATTTAAACGTCTTCATCAGTAATAGTCATCATCATTTCTTTAGTCAAATCTAATTATACTGCCAACAAACATAATAATGTAAACTATCATCTAAAAAAAATCCTGCACCTCTACCCCTAAAAAATCAGCAAACTTTAACAAATTAAAGCTTTTCATTTCTGAGTACATCATTAATATAGAAATAGATATAATCTTAACTAGCTGATAAAATAATTCGTAATTCGTAATCTGTAAATCCCAAGTACATAAATTTTTAATTTTAAATATTTTACCAAACTCTTCCTTTCTTCCTTTGCACCTTAGCGTCTTTGCGTGAAACATTACCAAAATAAAAAAGTAGAAAAAATCACAAAATTACTTCCTGCGTTTAGCAACTTTCAAGTCTTATATTATTGGTTTCTCTGCATAAATTTGAAATAACCACAACAGACACAGGAAGAAACATCATGGCTAAATCATTTGCTGCAATTGATGGTAACGAAGCGGTAGCAAGAGTAGCATACAAAGTCAACGAAGTAATTGCAATTTATCCCATCACACCATCATCAAATATGGGAGAATGGGCTGATGCTTGGATGGCGGAAAATAAACCCAACATCTGGGGTACAATTCCTCATGTTACCCAAATGCAAAGTGAAGGTGGTGCTGCTGCTGCGGTACATGGTGCATTACAAACAGGTGCTTTAAGTACAACTTTCACCGCTTCCCAAGGTTTGTTATTAATGATTCCCAATTTATTCAAAATTGCGGGAGAATTAACCAGTACAGTAGTTCATGTTTCCGCACGTTCTTTAGCTACTCACGCTTTATCTATTTTTGGTGATCATAGTGATGTAATGGCTGCTAGAAGTACAGGTTTTGCATTTTTATGTTCTGCTTCTGTACAGGAAAGTCATGATTTTGCCCTCATTTCTCATGCTGCAACTTTAGAAGCAAGAGTGCCATTTATGCACTTTTTTGATGGGTTTAGAACTTCCCATGAAGTGCAGAAAATTGAAGTTATACCTGATGAAATTATCCAGGAATTAGTACCTTTAGAATTAGTATCCGCTCACCGTCAGCGCTGTCTAACTCCTGATAAACCAGTATTAAGAGGAACAGCACAAAACCCCGATGTTTACTTTCAATCCCGCGAAAGTGCAAACCCTTATTACAATGCTTGTCCAGAAATTGTGCAACGGATTATGGATAAGTTTGGGGAGAAAACAGGACGATATTACAAATTATATGAATATCATGGAGATCCCAAAGCAGAACGGGTAATTATTCTTATGGGTTCTGGTTGTGAAACAGTTCATGAAACCGTAGATTATTTAACTCAACAAGGGGAAAAAGTTGGGGTTTTAAAGGTTAGGCTTTTTCAACCTTTTGATGTAGGAAGATTTATCGAATCTCTACCTAATAGTGTTAAGGCAATTGCGGTTTTGGATAGAACTAAAGAACCAGGAAGTGCCGGAGAACCTTTATATTTAGATGTAGTCACAGCTATCCATGAAGGATGGAAAAAAATTACTTTCCCGACAATTGTCGGGGGAAGATATGGGTTATCTTCTAAAGAATTTACCCCAGCAATGGTAAAAGGTGTTTTTGAAAATCTTGCTAAACCTAAACCCAAAAATCATTTTACGATTGGGATTAATGATGATGTAACTTTCACTTCTTTGAATTTTGATCCTAGTTTTTCGACAGAACCAGATAGTGTTGTCAGAGCAATGTTTTATGGTTTGGGTTCTGATGGTACAGTCGGTGCAAATAAGAACTCAATTAAAATTATTGGAGAAGGGACAGAAAATAACGCTCAAGGTTATTTTGTGTATGATTCTAAAAAATCTGGTTCAATGACGGTCTCTCATTTGCGTTTTGGGGCTGAGAAAATTCGTTCAACTTATTTGATCACCCAGGCTAATTTTATCGGTTGTCATCATTGGGGTTTCATTGAAAACATTGATATCTTAAAAAATGCTGTATCAGGAGGAACTTTTTTATTAAATAGTCCCTATTCCGTAGATGAAGTTTGGAAAAATTTACCGCTAAAAGTACAACAGCAAATTATTGATAAGAATCTGAAAGTTTATGCTATTAATGCTGGTCAGGTGGCTAAAAATAGCGGAATGGGAAGAAGAATTAACACTATTATGCAGGTGTGTTTCTTCAAATTAGCGGGAGTATTGCCAGAAACAGAGGCGATCGCTAAAATTAAACAAGCGATTGAAAAAACCTATGGTAAAAAAGGTGCAGATGTTGTCAACATGAATTTAAAAGCTGTGGACAACACCTTAGAAAATCTGTACCCCGTCAAAGTAGGAAAAGTAAAATCTATCCCAGAAAAAACTAAATCTCTACAACCCAACATCCCTGAATTTGTAGATAAAGTTTTGGGTAAAATTATGGTTTGGGAAGGTGACGACTTACCCGTAAGCGCTTTACCCGCAGATGGAACTTTCCCCACTGCAACCGCAAAATGGGAAAAACGCAACGTTGCCGAAGAAATACCAGTTTGGGAAGAAGATATCTGCGTTCAGTGCGGTAAATGTGTGATGGTTTGTCCCCATGCTGCTATTCGTGCAAAAGCTTATGAAGCGGATAAATTAGCAAATGCACCGGCAACTTTTAAGTCAACAGATGCAAAGGATAAAAGTTTTGCTGGTCAGAAATTTACGATTCAAGTTGCACCAGAAGACTGTACAGGTTGTACTATTTGCGTGAATATTTGTCCTGCAAAAGATAAAGCAGAACCAACCAAAAAAGCCATCAACATGAGTCCGCAGTTACCCATTAGAGAACAGGAACGGGAAAACTGGGATTTCTTTTTGAGTTTACCAAATCCTGACCGCAGGAAGTTGAAATTAAACCAAATTCGTCAACAACAACTGCAAGAACCATTGTTTGAATTTTCCGGTGCTTGTGCGGGATGTGGAGAAACCCCATATCTTAAATTATTAACACAATTATTTGGCGATCGCACACTCATCGCTAACGCCACCGGTTGTTCTTCCATTTACGGTGGAAACCTCCCCACCACACCTTGGACACAAAACGCAGAGGGAAGAGGCCCAACATGGTCTAATAGTTTATTTGAAGATAACGCGGAATTTGGTTTTGGATATCGTTTATCTATTGACAAACAAGCGGAATTTGCAGCGGAATTACTACAACAATTAAGTAGTGAAGTTGGGGATAATTTAGTAGATAATATCCTCACAAATACCCAAAAAGACGAAGCAGATATTTGGGAACAACGGGAAAATGTCGTACTTCTCCAACAAAAACTTGATGAGATATTGCACAATGTAGAGACGTTCCATGGAACGTCTCTACAAAAATCCAAAATCCAAAATCTTAAATCTTTAGCTGATTATTTAGTCAAGAAAAGTGTGTGGATAGTAGGTGGTGACGGTTGGGCTTATGACATTGATTTCCACGGTATTGATCACGTTTTAGCCAGTGGTAAAAATGTCAATATCCTGGTTATGGATACAGAAGTTTATTCTAACACAGGTGGTCAATCTTCTAAAGCCACACCTACCGCAGCAGTCGCTAAATTTGCCGCAAGTGGTAAACCCGCAGCGAAGAAAGATTTAGGTTTAATGGCCATGACTTACGGTAATGTTTATGTGGCTAGTATTGCTTTAGGTGCGAAGGATGAACACACATTAAAAGCCTTTTTAGAAGCGGAAGCTTATGATGGGCCATCCTTAATTATTGCCTACAGTCATTGTATTGCTCATGGTATTGATATGACCAAAGGTTTACAACAACAAAAAGCCTTAGTTGACTCCGGTAGATGGTTGTTATATCGTTATAATCCGGCATTACAAGAACAGGGTAAAAATCCTCTGCAATTGGATATGAAAGCACCTTCTGAGTCAGTGGAAAAATCCATGTATCAGGAGAATCGGTTTAAGATGTTGATTAAGAGTAAACCGGAAATTGCTAAACAATTATTGTTACAAGCTCAAGCTGAAGTTGATGCAAGATGGGATATGTATCAATATTTAGCTAAGAGGTAATTGGTAATGGGTAATGGGTTTTTACCTGTTACCTTTTATCATTAATAACAAATGTTTATTTACGCCAATTATCTATTACTAAAGGATAACCTAATGCTTGGATTTTTTGATAATGCTTAGTGTTACCTGTAACTAAAATTAAATTGTTTTGGATAGCGATAGAAGCTATTAATACATCTGCTAATCCTATTGGTTGTCCACTGCTTTCTAAATCAGCAGAAATCAATCCTGAAAGTTCTGAACTTTTTTGATCTAAAGGTAGAATTTCCATTTCAGATAAATCCGCTAAAAATTCTTGAATGCGATCATTACGATTTAGTTTTCTCCAACTTTTAATAATTTCAGAAACGGTAATTACAGAAATTGTGTAATTTTTCCATATAGCTTTATAAGCAAGAGCATTGGCATTTATTTGAGGATTTCTACCTTTACGAATTTCTGATGTGATATCTGTATCAATTAGAGATTTTCTCACTACTCAATTCTTGCTTTTTATGAACTTCTGTGTTGTAAAATATCTTCAATCATTTGATCTACTAACTCAGCATCATTTGACCATTCACCAATAAATGAATTATTGATAATTTCTGGTTTAGTTAGTTGTTCAATCATAGCTTTGATTAAATCTGAAACTTGGCAATGATGAGTTTGTGTCAATTTTTCTATTTTGTCGTAAGTTACTTGATCAAGTTCAATTTCTATTTTCTTCATAGTTTTGTGATGTTGATTTTATATAGGTAGATTATAGCATATTCTTTAAATCAACCTCTAATGATGAAAAAGAATCTTTTCATAAATTCTTTCAATTATTTGATGAATTTTCTCACAGAAACACAAATGATGCAAGTTTGGAAGTTTACTTAGCAAGTTGAATTATTGGCAAAAACTAATCAACAGCTATTAAAAAGTGGGCAAATGCCCACATTAGTTATTTGTAAATTAACAAAATCTAGATTGTAAATTCAGTATATTTTTCTCCTATTTCTTGTAATAAGAGATATAGCTTAACACTGTCACGCACCTGAGATAATCCCGGAATCTCTTTTGTTTCATCATTTATATCATGGTAGTTGATATAATTAGGGCTTGACCATGCACTTTTCCAAATTGCTCTATTTGTGGTTAATAATATCCCTTCTTTTGCATCATCCCAAATGCTAGTATCTATCAAAAACAGGTAATCAGTTGCCACCAATTACCCATTACCTATTACCAAAAAATCTATTTATTTAATCTCCCGTAGCCATTAACAACCGATTTAAAATCTCCTTACCACTAGGATTTATTACCTGAACACGAATAAAACTAGGATCACTTGGCCGCCAACTGACTCGATATTTCATCCCATTATTATTCCAAGTGTAAACTTGACGGTCATTACTTCCTGAAGCTACCGCACCAGAAAGACTAATATTGGAATTAGTATTGCGATTTTCTCCATAATAGTAATAGACATTATTACTAAATGATAAACTTACTCGCCAATCTTTATCCGCAAACATTCCTGTAGGAAAATTATATGTTGCTGCTAGTACAGGTTGAGTCATAGCAACATTAACAATTGCAGGCGTAGAAATTCCCAAAATTGCTGCTATTGTGATCGCTTTGTAGTTCATAAAAATACCTCGTTTGCAAATGAAAATGTCTACTTAATTCCAGTCAATAAAAATTAGTGAAATAAAAAGAGAGATAGAAAAACTCAAACTACCTCTCTTAAATAATTACTTCTTCGCAATTACCCAAACTGCATGAATAATCCCAGGAATATAACCAAACAAAGTCAAGACAATATTAATCCAAAAATCCCAACCAAACCCTACTTGCAAAAATACTCCTAGAGGTGGCAGAAAAATCGCGCATAAAATTCTGACAATATCCATTTTAGCCTCCTGTCAATTCTCCACATCTCTACAATTAACATCATTAGCAGTTAATTTAATTCCCGAAATGATACGGTAAACCGAACTGAAAGTAAGAGTTTAGCATTGCTAAACCCCTACATCAACCACCGCTGATTTTCGCTTTATAACCAAGCTTGATTAAAATCTCTAAAATCTTCTGTTTATGATCTCCCTGGATTTCAATTACGTTATCTTTTAAAGTTCCCCCTGTCCCACATTGGGTTTTTAACTGTTTTAGCAAAGCTGTTAAAGTTTCCGGTTTAGATTGAAAACCAGTAATGACCGTGACAGTCTTTCCCTTCTTTCCTGCACGGGTAGCTTGTACTCTCACATTCTGTTGGTTTGCAGGTAGTTCTTGTACTGGACGCTCAACCGCTGCTGAGTTATCATTACCAAATTCTTGGTAAACAACGCGTTTGTCAGATTTCGATTTAGAGGAGGACATATAATTTTATTCCGACTAACTCACGGAAAATCAACGTTTACAGAAGTAGCAAAAAATACAGGTTTTACTGAGGTCGAGGACTCAAATTGATTTTATTCCTTCATTTTAACCAATTACTTACTTCTACCGATAGATTCTCTCCAGTACATAACTTGTTAGTCTATTTAGCTAAAAGCACCATACTGATAAATATGATGTACTCACATTAATTTTTTTAAGGATTAGAGTAATATAAATTACCGAAAAGAATAATTTGATCTATAATTCCTATGTTCAAAATTACATCCTCAGCGTCCGATCCTAGCGGGAAATTATCCACCTCTAAGCACTATCGTCTCATGGTAGCGATCGCAGCTTTAGTCATGATCAGTTTATTGACATCCTCAGGTGGATCACCCATTGAACATACGATTTCCAATTCTTGGGAAGGGTTTATTTGGGGTATTGCAGAACCAGTTATTAGTTTAGACAGATTAGCAGCTATTATTGCTGTAGGTTTGCTCTCTGCTAGATATTTACGTGGTGTTTGGATCAGTGTAGCATTTGTATTAGCTACATTTATTGGGCAAATAATACATTTATCTTCACTAAATCTATCAGGTGCAGAAGTAACTATTGCTATCTGTACTATTATCTTTGGTGTCATTCTTGTATTACCTACCCAAATAGGTTGGTTAGCTTGTACTATCCTGGCTATTTTAGCTGGTTTATCCCAAGGTTATGCTGATAGTCAAGCCATCCTCAGTGCAGATATGGTGACCACAATTACATATCTCATCGGTGTCACCCTCACTCAAGCTGTAATTATCATGTCTGTAAGACAAATCAGTACAATAATCTGCAAAAACACCATTAACCAAATATTACCTAGAACTATTCGCTGGGTTGGGTTAACTTTTTGTGCAATAGGTATCGTATTTCTTGGTAATGCAGTAATCTAGGAGCAAGAGAATATTTTTAGGGTAGTTGAACAATCAGAAATATCTTTAAGTTAAACATTGACTGCAAAAAATACAACCGTGAGCAGCAAATATTTACTTAGAAAAATTTTACTCAACACCCTAAAAATTATTAGCATCAAGGTAAGTATTCAGGTATCAGCAGTTAGACGTTAACTTCAAGATTATTATTTGATAGCATACTAATGTATCAAATATTTTAACTCTCACATCCTGAACCCTGAATCCTCACCCATACAGTTAAGATTACTATCATGTAATCATAAACACTAGACTAGAAGAATTCTTAACTATTTTGGATTTACAAATCAAATAAAATTGCTACAAATAGCATTTTTTTGATTATTAAATCTTACTTAGCACAGTTTAGTGCTGATTAGGAAATTATTGGATGAATACTAGCAATATTACTATGATGATTTCTCAAAATTGGGGCGCTCAAGAAATGATTGCAGCAGGAATAGAAACTAGAATCAACCGATTAGAATCTATTGTTGAGCAAATCGGTGAAGCTGTACTCTCGACTACTGATACTATTGAACGTCTAGCTCAAAGAGTAGATGCTCTCAGCGAACAAGTAGAATCTCAGGGACAACAAGTACAGCAACAAGGGTATCAAATTTTCGCTTTGTGTGATGCTGTGCAAAGTTTAGCAGATACTCAAAAAGACTCATTAAAAGAAATTAATCAGTTGACCAAAACTGTAGATAAAATCGTGTTGTTGCTGCAAAGTGTAGATGAACAAACATAAACAATTCACAATTTAAAACTTAAAATTAGCATTTTTAAACCTTTAACTGCGTAATTGCAATATTGCCAGCAAAACATATATCTACATCACTACCAGGAGTGCGTCCTCGTTTACCATATTCACCGACATAATAAAAATTATCACCTTCTATCCGATAATTTACAGGTAACGGTTTGGTACAAGGTTGACAAAAAACCACTTCAGGTTCAGCCTCTCCTGGTTGTAGATGGGGTAAATTCACATTCCAAAAGCTACCAGTTTCTAAAGGACGTTTCAGTAATTCTACTAATATTGCCGATGTCCATTTAGCCGCTAAATCCCAATCATAATTGAGTTTACCTTTGCGATATTGAGAAATAGCAATTCCTGGAATACCCTGCATCGCTGCTTCTCTTACAGCTGCAACAGTCCCAGAAATATACGCATCAACTCCCAAATTACCACCAGCATTAATACCCGATAACACAAACCTGGTATCTTGACAAATGTGTGTAGTCGCAATTCTCACACAATCAGCGGGAGTCCCAAAAATAGCATACTCAAAATCAGAACGACGTTGTAATTTAATAGATTCAGTTGTAGTAACTTGATGTCCACAACCAGACTGATGTTCTGCTGGTGCAGCGATAATTACATCTTTGTCATTCACAGCTTTCAGTAAAGCCTGAATACCAGGTGCGTCTATACCATCATCATTAGTTAAAATTATCGTCATTGTTATTCAGTAAATTTTCCCTGAAATTACTAACAATTATCCCCAGATCAGATGCTTTTGATCTAGCTTATGTAGTATTTTGATTGCAAGAGTATTTTAGGATTCATTTCATGAAACAGCTACTCAAGCAATTATTTAGTAGTTTCAAATACCTAAGCCGTCTTATTGTACCTGCAATGGTGACAATGATGATGGCTATTTCCATTTTTGCGACACCAGCTTTTGCTACAGGAGTTTATCAAATACCTAACCTGACAGCAGACACTTGGGTTTTAGATGAAGGTGATATTCTCAGTCGTTTTAATGAAGGTCAAATTAGCGGTTCTTTCCAAGACTTAGCTGAAAAAACAGGTAATGAAGTCAGAATAGTCACCATTCGTCGTTTGGACTATGGGGAAACACCAGAAAGCTTTGCAAAAGGACTATTTGAAAAATGGTTTCCCACCCCAGAAGCACAAGCAAACCAAGTTCTGTTAGTAATTGACACTGTTACCAATGGTGCAACAATTACGAGTGGTGATCAAGTCAAATCTTTGTTAACAGATGAAATTGCTGAGAGTGTTACAGAAGGAACACTAGGTGCGGCATTACGCAATGGTAATAAATATAATCAGGGATTTTTGGATGTCCGCGATCGCCTAGTAGCAGTTCTTTCCGGTCAACCTGATCCCGGTCCACCAGAAGAAAAGCCAACTGTACAGGTGGAAGGTACATTTAGCACCGCTGAAGATACCAGCAAAAACAAGGATAATTCCACAGCTTGGGTAGTAGGTTTATTAATTGCTGCCACTGTTATTCCCATGGCAACCTATTACATCTATCAAATCAATCAGCCATCCAATGAAAGCTAGATAATTAAAATAGGAAATGGGTAAAAACCTTACCCTTTTCTTTTTTGCTGTACAGTATCCAGCGAAGCATTAATTTCTACGCTTTTCATCATTTAGAGTTTGCTGTTAAGTAAACAAAAAATGATCATACACAAAATAAATAAATTTAAAAACCAGAACTGAATTAGTCCTGGTCACCTCACTTATTCCTAGCTTTTTATGGGTCGCCCGAGATTCGAACTCGGAACAAATCGGTTAAAAGCCGAGTACTCTACCGTTGAGTTAGCGACCCTTTTGCGTTTCGCAACTTTCTTAATATAGCAAAATCTTTCTAGCTTGTCAACTGTTATTTAGAAAAAATCCGCAGTTAATTTCACCGAGGTAGTTTTGCTTGCTCCTGGCTCTAACAAAGTCAGATTTTCGCCAGTATTGAGGGAGTTGCGACCAGCCGTCCAAGGTTCAAGACAATAAAAATCTTTACCCTTTAACGTCCAGAACACCAGCATAGCATAAACATCATCATAATCAAGGGTCAATTTTAACTTGCGGCTATGATCCGTCACAGCAGCGGACTGACTCCGCAAATGACCAAACGCAAAATCCATCTCATCCCGCTCAAAATCGAAATTACCGTTAAACGGGTGCATTTCCTTCGTTTTCTGGTCTAGATACTGTCCAGAAGGAATATCAAACTCTAACTGAGACTTATCAGCACATTGAAAATAGGGATGAAACCCAGCCGAAAAAGGCATAGGCACAGCAGAAAGATTTTGATAAACTTGGTCAATTACTAAATAATTACCTTGCAGCGTATAAGTAAAAGTTAGCTGAAAATCAAAAGGATAAACAGCCCTTGTCAGTTCATTACTTTTAAGTACAACACTTAAACTTGCTTTACCTTCTGTTACTTTTTCTGCAACTTGCCAAGGTAAATCTCGACCAAAACCATGTTGTTTAAGAGTGTATTGTTTGCCGTTATAAGTGTAAGTATTATCTGGTAAATTCCCGCAGATAGGAAACAAAATTGGTACACCACCACGAACACTCAACTCTGGGTTAGTAAACCTTTCCACATCTAAATAGAGAATTTCTTCACCTTTAACACGCCAACGGGTGATAATACCGCCTTTTTCTGGTACTACCTCTAGTTGAGAACCAGCAGCAGTATCAGAAAGAACGTAGGTTTTGTATTGTCGTTGTTCTTCTGTGATAGTAAATATCATAATTAGTGATTAGTGATTAGTGATTAGTAATTAGTAATTAGTGATTGGTGATTGGTGATTGGTGATTGGTAATTAGAGTCAGGATTTCTAGAAGAAATTTACCTATTCCCTATTTCCTTCTTACTGTCACCTGTCACCTATCACCTGTCACCTGTTATTCATCTTCAGCAAATATAAAGCGGTACAACTCGCTAGAATCAGGTTCAGGACTACTTTCTGCGAATTTCACCGCATCATTAATTACATCCTGAATTTTCTTTTCAATCTCTTTGAGTTCTTCTGGTGTTGCTAGGCTGTTTTCTACCAAATAAGTACCTAACTTTTTAATTGGATCACGAGAGAACCAAAATTCTTTTTCTTCCTTGCTACGGAGTTCGTCAGGATCTGCCAAAGAGTGACCACGGAAGCGATAGGTAAGGGCTTCAATTAAAGTCGGCCCTTCTCCTGCACGGGCGCGGGCTACAGCTTCTTGGGCGACTTGACGTACTGCTAAAATATCCATGCCGTCTACTTCTACACCAACCATATTAAAGACGCTGGCTTTTTTGTAAATTGCTGGATCTGATGTAGCGCGATCGTGAGCCATCCCAATTGCCCACTTGTTGTTTTCTACCACAAAAATAATTGGCAGTTTCCATAGTGCTGCCATATTTAATGTCTCAAAAAATTGACCGTTGTTAGCAGCACCATCTCCAAAGAAACAAGCCGTTACTTGATCGGCATTCTTATCTCCCAAGACTTCCCGACGGTATTTAGTTTGAAAAGCTGCCCCAGATGCGACAGGAATACCTTCAGCTACGAAAGCATAGCCACCCAATAAACGGTGTTCAGCAGAAAACATATGCATTGAACCACCGCGACCTTTACTGCAACCTGTGGCTTTCCCAAATAGTTCCGCCATTACTTCCCGTGCTGGTACTCCCGCACTCAAAGCATGAACGTGATCACGGTAGGTACTGGAAACGAAATCTTCACCAGGTCGCATTGCGCCCCGAATAATACCACTGGAAACCGCTTCTTGACCATTGTACAAATGGACAAAACCAAACATTTTGCCTCGGTAGTACATTTCGGCGCATTTATCTTCAAAAAAGCGCCCTAAAACCATATCTTCATATAATCCCAGCCCTTCTTCTTTAGTAATCTGGACGGTGGCAGTATCAAATGTGGGTAACGTGCGTTCTTGAACCATTATTGTGAAGTGTCCCTGTCGTACAGGTTAATGTTAAGGTGTTAAATTTAAGTTGGCTTCCTGTTTCTACTCAGTCCGACGGTGCGGACTCTGTTTACAGGTCTTAATAATGTTAGCTGGAAATCGGACAACGTTGTTGATATTCAGCCTTGTGGCTATCAAATCTTAATTTATGGTTGGGGAAAAGCTTACTCAGGTAATGTTCAAGAGTAAGTCTTTCATCAGGGTTTGCAGAATAAATCTAAAACTTTAAACCCTAATTATCTGAGTTTTTTGCTTTACTTAGTCCTCTATGTGTCAAAAAAACTTTACTGCTATTTACTTAATTTAACAATCAAAATAGTGATTTTTCTGCATATTTATTAACAATTTCCATTACTTCCGGTAAGTTTAAGCTATTACGCAGCTAAAGTTTATAATCCTAAAATAGAGATTAAATGAATACACAACAGCTTACTACACAAATTACCAGCACATTGGTATTGGTGATTTTTCCTGACACTATTGAATTTCCGGTAGTTATGTAAGTAGGTGATCGTTAAAAATTGTCGTTATGACAAGGCAGGAGGGAAGAGGAAAGAGGGAAGAGGTTTTTAGCAATTTTACATTTTGTTAAATACCTTGGTTTTTTCTTGCCGACTTACTTAACTTAATCTACAAAAATTAATAATTTTAACCAAAACTTAATAAATAGTAGTAAGATTTAGTGCTAATATCCATTGACTAGTTATTGAGATATTTTGTTTAATGGTGTGTTCTCACCATTGTAGTTAAAGTAGCCTCAACAAAACATAAATCTGAAATAGTTAATCTTTTAGATCCTGGGGGTATAACATTTTTACCAGTTTCATCGGTGGTAATAATGTTTGTAGTTGCTGAGGCGTGACATAATTATACTCGTAATCACAGCAAATATACATATAGAATCATAGCAAGAAGCTTATTTTATATGGGTTATTGCGTAAAGTAGTATTTTTTGTGTTATACCTTTTGTGGATTAAATTGACATTGAAAGTTGTATGATTGGGATACCAATTAAGTGCTAGAAACAAACAAAAAAATTTGTTACGATATACACTCGTCTTTATATATGATACACAGTATTATTAAGACTATGATTATGGCACGGTTTTACAAGCCTGGAACGCTCTTGGTTAATTATTTCTGTTGATCTCTAAGAGATATTACTTAAACACAGTGCAGGGGAAGTAGGCTGTGCGAATTCCGCTTGATTACTACCGAATTTTAGGATTACCGTTAGCGGCCAGTGAGGAACAATTGCGACAAGCATATAGTGATCGCATTGTTCAATTGCCGAGACGGGAGTATTCCATTACAGCTATATCCTCTCGAAAACAACTCATAGAAGAAGCTTACGTGGTTTTATCAAATCCCCAAGAACGCAGTATTTATGATCAGGTGTACCTAGCAAACACCTACAACTCGGATCGGTCTGGGGCGAAATCGCTATTAGAAAACCACGCCGACGGTAGCAATCGCCGTCATAATATTCAAAGTTTGACCATAGACATTGGTTCAGACGAGTTAGTTGGTGCTTTATTACTTCTGCAAGAGTTGGGAGAATATGAGCAAGTTCTGAAACTAGGTCGTCCATACCTAGTGAATAGAAACAAAGCAGTAGGTGTCAGAGTAGGTAGTCATTTTACCAGTGAGGAATACTCTGCTACACCTGAACTACCAGATGTTATTCTCACAGTGGCTTTAGCCTGTTTAGAACTAGGAAGAGAACAATGGCAGCAAGGTCACTATGAAAATGCAGCCATATCCTTAGAAACTGGGGAAGAATTACTTATGCGTGAAGGTCTATTTCCTAGTGTACAAGCAGAAATAGCAGCTGATCTTTGTAAACTGAGACCATATAGAATTCTAGAGTTATTGGCACTTCCCCAAGAAAAGACTAACGAACGCCGTCAAGGTTTGGAATTATTACACAATATTTTAGAAGAGCGCGGTGGCATTGATGGTACTGGTAATGATCAGTCAGGTTTAAATATAGATGATTTTTTACGGTTTATCCAACAGTTACGCAATCATCTAACAGTTACAGAACAACATAAACTGTTTGAAGCCGAAAGTAAACGTCCATCTGCTGTGGCAACTTATTTAGCTGTTTATGCCCTAATTGCTAGGGGCTTTGTCCAACGCCAACCGGCGTTAATTCGCCAAGCCAAACAAATGTTAATTCATTTGGGCAAACGTCAAGATGTACATTTAGAGCAGTCTTTATGTGCATTGTTACTAGGACAAACGGAAGAAGCAACCCGTGTTTTAGAACTGAGTCAGGAATATGAAGCATTAGCAATGATTCGGGAAAAATCCCAAGATTCCCCAGATTTGTTACCAGGACTTTGTTTATATTGTGAGCAGTGGTTACAACAAGAAGTATTTCCTCACTTTCGAGATTTGGGGAGAAAACAAGCTTCTTTAAAAGATTATTTTGCAGATAGACAGGTACAGGCTTATTTAGAAGCTTTATCGAATGATACGCCGACGGCTAGTGAATGGGCAGGAATTAACAATCAGCCTTTTTCCTCTCCACAAATAAATGCTCCTGGTTCTCGTTACCATAGCAATGTTGGTAATGGGGCAGTTGATCATAATCACAGGGACAGGGATGATTCTGAGTTTTACAACTCGGCTAGTGGACAAATCCCAGAACCTAACTATTCTTCTGCCTCAGAATGGCATTCTCGGAGATATAACAGTTATCAAACTTCAGAAATGTCTTCTACACAGGAAGAAGCAGATACAGGTTATTACAACTCAAGAAATGTAGACACTTATGCAGATGAACCCATTCCCACTAAAAACAGGAGAAGACGCAAGCCAAATTTATTTAATAAGAGGGAGCGTGTTGGGCAAAATATCCCCAGCTCTCATCGTCGCAGACGCAACTTGGCTAATACATTAGATTCCAAAACTCGTTTAGTTTGGTTAGTATTTTTATCTCTAGGTGGTTTATTAGTTTTCTGGGTATTGGTTTCTACCGCTTGGGGATGGTTCAATAATTTTTTATTCCCAGGGCCTACGTTGCAGGGAGAACCTCTAGCCATAGAGTTGAACCAACCACCAGTTAGTATTCCTAATCCTGAAACCCAGCCAGAACCAGGAAAGGGTGAACTGACTACAGCGATCGCAGAAGACGTGATTAATACTTGGTTATCCGTTAAATCCGCAGCTTTGGGCCCAGATCATCAAATTGACCGTTTAGATGAAATTTTAACAAGTTCGGCAGCACCACAATGGCGGCTAATTGTCAAGCAAGATATAGCAGATAATCGTCATCGTCAATATACTCATGATGTCAAGGTAGAATTTGTTAACCAAAAAGCGAATGTTGCTGATAATGCAGTGGTAGAAGCGACAGTTCGGGAAGTCACATATTTTTATGAAAGTGGTCAAATTAAAAAAACTTCTCAGGAACGACTGCGAGTTCGTTATGATTTAATTCGTCAACAAGGGATTTGGCGAATCCAAGGAATGACAGTGCTAAAATCTGCAAACAGTTAAAATAATTCGTAATTCCTAATTAACGGTTGTCAGGTTAAAATAATCAAGCATTTGGGAATATTCAAACTTGAGGCAGCCCAGATAATTTTTGACATCAGTAATATTTGAATATGAACGCTACACAAGAACAACTTAAACTCAAATTACAACAGGCTTTAGTGGGTGCTTTTGGTGATGAATATGTGGGAGTAGATCCGGTTTTAGAACCAGCAAAAAATCCTAAGTTTGGTGATTTTCAAGCTAACGTAGCTTTATCCCTGAGTAAACAATTGGGAATGCAACCAAGGGCGATCGCTACTGCTATAGTAGAAAAATTAGATGTATCGGAAATTTGTGAACTACCAGAAATAGCTGGGCCTGGTTTTATTAACTTAAAAATTAAAACATCCTATTTAGAAACACAACTCAACGCTATTATTAAAGATGAGCGTTTAGGAGTTCCCAAAACCCAAAACCCCCAAAAAGAAATAGTTGACTTTTCCAGTCCTAACATTGCCAAAGAAATGCACGTAGGACATTTACGTTCTACCATTATTGGTGATTGTATAGCCAGAATTTTAGAATTTCGCGGACATGAAGTATTAAGATTAAATCATGTCGGTGATTGGGGTACACAATTTGGGATGTTAATTGCTTATTTACGGGAAGTTTCCCCAGAAGCACTTACCACAGCCAACGCCTTAAATATTGGTGATTTAGTTAATTTTTACCGTCAAGCAAAACAACGATTTGATAACGACGAAAACTTTCAAGAAACCGCACGTCAAGAAGTTGTGAAATTACAAGCAGGAGCAGAAGATACACTTCATGCTTGGAAATTATTATGTGAACAATCAAGAAAAGAATTTAAAGTAATTTATGATTTACTTGATATCAAATTAGAAGAAAGAGGAGAATCATTTTATAACCCTTATTTACCCAAAGTAGTAGAAGATTTAGAAACAGCAGGATTAGTAGAAGAAAACCAAGGAGCAAAATGTGTTTTCTTGGAAGGTTTTACCAACAGAGAAGGTGATCCTTTACCATTAATTGTGCAAAAAACAGATGGTGGTTATAACTATGCAACCACAGATTTAGCATCTGTTCGTTACCGCATTCAAGAAGATCAAGCAAAACGGATTATATATGTCACTGATGTAGGACAAACTAACCACTTTAATCAATTTTTTCAAGCCGCAGAAAAAGCTAATTGGATACCTGAAGAGGTAGAATTAATTCATGTTACCTTTGGTTTAGTTTTAGGTGAAGACGGTAAGAAATTTAAAACCCGTTCTGGGGATACAGTTAGATTAAAAGATTTATTAGATGAAGCCATTTCTCGCGCACGGAAGGATATAGAAAGCAGATTAGAAAAAGATGAACGGGAAGAAACAGAAGAATTTATCAAAAACGTAGCTGAGGTAGTTGGTTTGAGTGCGGTTAAATATGCAGATTTAAGCCATAACCGCACAAAAGACTATGTTTTTAGTTATGATCAAATGCTGGCATTGAAAGGAAATACGGCACCTTATATGTTGTATGCTTATGTGAGAACCCAAGGTATTAGCAGAGAAGGAAATATAGACTTTGATAACTTAGGAGAAAATGCCAAAGTCTTATTAACAGAACCAACAGAATTTACCTTAGCAAAACATTTATTGCAACTTGATGAAGTCATCAGTGAAGTGGAACAGGAATTATTACCACATCGTTTGTGTGATTATCTATATAATCTCAGCGATAAATTCAACAAATTCTATGAAAATTGTCCGGTTTTAAAATCAGAAGAACCAACCAAAACATCACGGTTAATACTTTGTCATTTAACAGCAAGAACATTAAAACTAGGATTAGATTTACTAGGAATTAAAGTCTTAGAAAGAATGTAATCATTTCAACCTTTTAATCTTAACAAGACGCAGAGAAAAATTTTTCCTTAGTATTTTGGCATTACAAACAGTGGCGAGCAGAGGGTGTGATTGAGAAGATTAGATGTAAATTCCTCATCAAAGAAAGAGAATTCAAGATTCAGTAGTCAGAATATCTCATCTTTGTATTGAATTTTCAGCTTAAAATGAAAATTACACCCTGGATGCAAGGAAAACTCACCATGACAGTTACTACTGCTAAATGGAGTTTAGACGACTATCATCGCATGATTGAAATTGGCCTTTTAGTTAGTCGTAAGGTTGAACTACTAAATGGAGAAATTATCAACATGGCACCGGAAGGAGCAGAACACGCACAAATTAATACTGACTCTGCTGAATATTTGCGGGAATTACTCGGTTCAAAAGCATTGGTAAGAGATGCAAAACCTATTACTATTCCTGAAAGTAATTCAGAACCAGAACCAGATTTAGCAATAGTGGAAGCACAGCGTGCTATTTATCGCAGTCACCATCCTTATCCTGAAAATATATTTTGGTTAATCGAATATTCTCAAACTACCCTGAGTAAAGATTTAGATATAAAACGCAAAACATACTCTGCTGCATCAATTCCTGAATATTGGGTAGTAGATTTAAAGAATCAACAAATCAAAGTGTTTAGAGAGCCAATAAATGGTGATTATTCCCAAGAATTAACCTTGACTTCAGGTGAAATATCTCCGTTAGCATTTCCAGAAATTAAAGTTTCTATTCAACGTTTACTAAAAGGGTTTTAATTTAATCATGTCTGTGGTATGCGTAGCTAAAAAGCGACAGACATTATCAAACATAGGCGATTCCTATATCGCGCTGAACGCTATCGCTTCCATTCCTAAACGCTTCAGTACCTGTAATACACTATAAAGCTCATCCTCAAAAACGCCTATTTTTTCAACGCGGCTTTCAGGCTCTATCCCTTATGAAACAACCTGTTTAGCCACCTTGTCACCCGTTAAGTTAACCAGTAATAGTACCCGTCAAAGGAGAACTAGCACTAGCGTAACTCTTCATCGGCATTCTCCCCGCTAAATAAGCCATTCGACCAGCTACTGCGGCTAACCCCATTGCATAAGCCATTGCTGGGGCATTTTCAGCTAATGCGATCGCACTATTAATTAACAACGCATCTGCGCCTAATTCCATTGCTTGTGCAGCTTCTGAAGGCGCACCAATACCCGCATCAACTACTACCGGTACTTGGGCATTTTCAATAATAATCTGAATATTGGCAGTAGTTTGTAACCCTTGTCCTGAACCAATAGGTGCGGCTAAAGGCATCACTGTAGCACAACCTACTTCTTCTAACCGCTTTGCTAACATTGGATCAGCGTTAATATAAGGCAATACGGCAAAGCCTTCTTTTACCAACTGTTCCGCAGCTTGCAAAGTTCCTATAGGATCTGGAAGTAAATACTTGGCATCTGGTATAACTTCTAACTTGACAAAGTTGTTATCTTCCTGTCCCAATAACTTGGCCATTTCCCTTCCTAACCGTGCCACTCTGATAGCTTCTTCGGCAGTTTGACAACCAGCAGTATTAGGCAACATCCAGATTTTACCCCAATCTAAGGCTTCTGCTAAACCTTCATGGCCTGGGGCATTGTTTTGTACCCTTCTGACAGCTACGGTAACAATTTGACAACCACTAGCGGCGACGCTTTTTTGCATTTCTTCAATGCTGCGATATTTCCCTGTTCCTGTCATCAAGCGAGATTGAAAGGTTTTACCAGCAATGACTAAACCTGGATCTTGGAGATTAAATTCTGTAGGTTGTAGGGATAAAGTTTTACTATGTCCGTTAGTAAAATTAGCGGGATGGGTAAGCATTGATGTTGTAGATGACTGGGTTTTAAAGGGTATATTTTGAAAGCGGGAATAATGGAAATTGGTTAACAGAGGATCGGTTTTTTGTGACAATATCATGTCAGCAATTAAATTTGCTGTGACTGGTGCAAGTAACACTCCATTCCGATAATGACCTGTAGCTATAGTTAAATTACTACAATGACTTTCACCTAAAATCGGTAATTCATCGGGGGTTGCAGGACGAAAACCCCACCACATTTCTTGGATAGGATAATCTGCTAATGGGGGATAAAGACGGGTTGCGGCTGCCAGTAAAGAGTGTATTCCTGCTGGTGTATTATCGGGGGTAAAACCTACATCTTCAACGGTTGCACCTAAAATAATTGAACGATCTCTCCGGGGAACAATGTAAATATTTTCACCAAATAAAACCCTTGTTAAAGGTAATTCTGTTAAAAATTCCGGTACTCGCAACCGTAACATTTGTCCTTTGCAGGGACGCACTGGCAAAGGTAAGATTTGATTTGACCAAGCACCAGCGGCTAAAAGATAATGATCTGCTTTGAGGAAACCTGTATTAGTTTGCACACCGATCACCTGTCCTTGTTGTTGGGCGATCGCCTCAACCGCTACCCCATCCTTAAATATTACACCCAAAGACTCAGCAGCATTGCGTAAAACCTTCACTAAATACCGATTATCAACTTGACCATTATCAGGATACCACCAGCCGCCAACTACATCTGTACTCAAACCGGGCTGATATTGGTTAATGGTTGCTTGATCTAACCACAAGCTTGGAGACTGGGAAATAGGTAGATTAACTCCTGCCTTCTGATATACTGGGGCAAGAATGCCAGAAGGCCAATAACCTGCATTTAAACCTGTAATTTCTTCTAATTTACTAATCCACTCTGGGTATAAAGTGAGCGATCGCTGACACAAAGAAAGCATTGCTGCATCAGTGATATTCTCAGCATCAGGTGCTAACATTCCTGCGGCGGCGTGGCTGGCTGCGGCTGTAAAATCACGGCAAAGCACAGTAACATTTGCACCCCGTAACTTCAATTCAACAGCACAAGCCAACCCGGTAATACCACCACCAATAATTAAAACGTCGCTAGTCATCAGTTAATAGTTATTAGTCTTTGAGTATTGTAAAACTTCGCCGAATTTATCGACAAATATAGTCATACAGCGGTTTCTGAGGAGTCCTACACTTCTGTAGCTTCTTTTTTAGACCAAGATGTGATTCCTACTTATGGCAAAGTTGACTCGAAAGAAGTTAAATTTAGTGGTCGCAGAATCAGAACTAAGTTTTATCAAACAGGTAATGGTTTATTGATTCATGCTGATGTCAATGGTAGTTTGAATATTTTACGAAAAGTAGTCCCGACAGCATTTAGTCTAGGGATAGAGGAGCCACTGCGTTGGGCGGGTTTCCCGACTTGTAGCAAGTGGCGTGGCGTTGTAGTCCGAGAAAGTCGGGGTTATTCCCGGCAAACGAAAGCCATGAGATATTTGTCTATGTTTTTTGGAACTATATAACTAATAACCTATCAGGATAGTTAATTGGTTGATTGGTCATTGGTGACTGGTGACTGGTGACTGGTGACTGGTGACTGGTGATTGGTGACTGGTAGATAGTTCTTACCTATTACCCATTACCAATTACCCATTACCACAAAGCACGAATAGGTTGTTTATCTTGATTAGTATTATTGGAATTTGATCTGGTATCTATGTCGGAAGTAGAAGTATCAGTAGTATTGGTATTTTGTGCAGTCTCAGTTGTTGTACTAGCATTATTTTGAGCTACACTTGTGCCGCGTGTATCTCTATTAAAATCACTACCGTTACTGTTGCTGTTGCTGTTGCTAAGTTGAGAATTATTTCTCTCCGTAGTTTGAGGATTATTTGTGTTAGTGACTTCTGGATCGTTTCTAGTAGCAGCGCTATTAACGTTAATATTAGCTGGTAAAACGCTAGACTCTCTCCTTCCCGTAGGAGCATTAGCGCTTTGTTGTCCACCCATAGGAAAGTTAATTCCTAGTAGCGTGCCTAATAAAATCGCTACTCCTCCAGCCATCAAAATTAAGGGTGTCCATCTACCCATCTTGTTTTATCTCCTTTTTAACCTTCTGGTGTCCAAACTATTTGAGAACCTTGACCCCAAAAACCATCATATTTTGTTACCTTCACATCACCTAATATCTTCGTTTGACAAGCTAAACGCAAGTCTGATGTAGGAGAATGGGGAGGAAGCGAACGTCTGGTTTGATCACGCCAATTTGCTGCGGATACTTCGCCTTCTACCTTAACCGCACAAGTACCACAACTGCCAAGTCCTCGACAATTTATAACTTGAGAACCACCGTTATGTAGATCAACACCATTTTTTTGCAGTACCTGTCTTAAATTGGCTTGGATTTCACACTCAATTAATTTACCTTGAGCTATAACCTTGGGCATAGTTAAATTAGCAAACTAAATTTGTTATTGGGCATAGGGTATAGGGCATTGGTCATTAGTAGTAATTTATTCTTCTGACTCCTGACTCCTTGATATCCTGACTCATGACTCCTTTAACTCTTAGGTCTTAGTTTTATGAGCATAACTCCATCTTCCCAACTTTGGCTGTATGACACTACTCTCCGAGATGGCACTCAACGGGAAGGTTTATCAGTGTCCATAGAAGATAAATTACGCATTGCCCACAGACTAGATGAACTAGGTATACCATTTATTGAAGGCGGTTGGCCAGGGGCAAACCCTAAAGATGTCCAATTCTTCTGGCAACTCCAAGAAAACCCCCTTAAACAAGCGGAAATAGTTCCTTTTTGTTCCACCCGTCGTCCCCACACCCAAGCCAGTGATGAACCCATGTTACAGGCGATTTTAGCCGCAGGTACGCGCTGGGTGACAATTTTCGGGAAATCCTGGGATTTGCACGTTACAGAAGGACTTAAAACCAGTCTCGATGAAAATTTAGCCATGATCCGCGACACAATTGAGTATTTACGCTCTCAAGGACGAAGTGTGATTTATGATGCTGAACATTGGTTTGATGGTTATAAACAAAACCCTGATTATGCTTTACAGACAATCAAAACAGCAGCAACAGCCGGGGCAAAATGGTTAGTTTTATGTGATACTAATGGCGGAACTTTACCCCATGAAATTACTGAAATTGTCTCAGTGGTTATTCAGGAAATCGGCAATGAAGAAACAACTCTTACCCAATCACCAATTCCCCAAATAGGTATTCACACTCATAATGATTCAGAAATGGCTGTGGCTAATGCTTTAGCAGCAGTTATGGCAGGTGCAAAAATGGTACAGGGTACTATAAATGGTTATGGTGAACGTTGCGGTAATGCTAACCTGTGTTCTCTGATTCCTAATTTACAATTAAAGCTTGGTTATAGCTGTATCGGTGAACACCAGCTAAATCAACTTACAGAAACCAGTCGCTTTGTTAGTGAAGTTGTCAATCTCGCACCTGATGAACACGCACCTTTTGTGGGACGTTCGGCTTTTGCTCATAAGGGTGGGATTCATGTCTCTGCGGTAGAACGTAACCCTTTAACCTATGAACATATTCAGCCAGAACAGGTGGGAAACCGTCGTCGAATTGTGATTTCTGAACAGTCTGGTTTAAGTAATGTTTTAGCTAAGGCGAAAAGTTTGGGAATGGAGTTGAATAAAAATGATCCCCAGGCTAAACAAATTCTCCAAAAAATGAAAAAATTGGAGAGTGAAGGTTATCAATTTGAAGCCGCAGAAGCGAGTTTTGCATTGTTAATGTATGAGGCTTTGAAACTGCGAAAACAGTTTTTTGAGGTAAAGGGTTTTCAGGTAAATTGTGATTTGGTTGAGGGGAAGGAAACTACTAACTCTTTAGCTACAATTAAGGTGGCTGTAAATGGTAAAAATATTCTGGAAGCAGCGGAAGGTAATGGGCCTGTAGCGGCTTTGGATGCTGCTTTACGTAAGGCTTTAATTAATTTTTATCCACAAATTGCTGATTTTGAATTGACAGATTATAAGGTAAGAATCCTGAATGGAAATACAGGTACAGCAGCTATAACCCGCGCTTTGGTTGAGTCAGGAAATGGTCAACAACGTTGGACTACTATTGGAGTTTCTGATAATATTTTGGAGGCTTCCTATCAAGCTGTAGTTGAAGGTTTAGAATATGGCTTGTTGTTGTATTTCCAAGCAGAGAAGGTTTTGAAGGTTTAAAGGATGTCTAAATCAGGATTTGAGGATTTTTAGGATGTTTGATAATTTGGCGATCGCATCCAGTATTTTGATTTGATCCAAGCGATCGCTTATTTGTCCAAAATATCCAATTTCTGAGATAATATCTGTCAATCCACAGACTTCGCCAAACTAACTAAAGTGAAAAATAACTATCCTGTACATCCTCAAATCCTGGATATCCTGATTCTGACAACTCAGATGATTCAAAATCCTATATATGGAGCGCACATATTTCTAGATATAGCATCAGCATACCGAAAACTCAGAAACCTGTCAACCCCCCTAGCTGAAATCACCAAAAATCGTTAAATTGTTGACACCATTCTCAATAATCTTGAGAAAATACCCCCCTTTATTGCCAAATTTTTTTTTTCATAAAATCACGAACCACAAAAAATACCCGTTTTCACTTTGAGCAACAACGGGATTTGATTTGCAATCATATAAATTGTATTTGTTATTTGGAAGCAACTTGAGGTTCTGACCAGATTTTGTTATCTCTTTCACCAAAAGTTACAGGTTGATCATCTTCAGTAGTAATATTGACACCTGTACCATCACTAGCAACCTGTACCAAAGGCCAGTTTTCTTCCCCTAATTCACCAGTACGGAACAACACATGATCCGGTTGTTTTTGACTCCAACCTAACAAAATGGATATTTTCTCGTGATCATCTTCTCTTTGGGCTGGTGCAACTGTTCTAGTCTGGTTTTGTTGCCGATCCCAAACTACAGCATGATCAGTTACATCCGCTGTGTTGAAAATACCGACAAATTTCCGAGCTAAAAAGCGATCGCCTTTTTGAGACCAGCTAACAGGAACTAAAACCCCTATTTTTCCAGCCTGATCAGTTTTTTGAGGTATAAATGCCTGATCTAACAGTGGGTCATTAATTTCAGCGGTTTTCGACATCACCCGCAGTCTTTTAGTTTGGCGGTCTTCTAAAAACAACAAGCTAGAAACTCGGCTATTGTGCATTGCTGGTTTTACCTCCAGTTGCACTCTACTGTACACAGCATATCTACCATCAGGAGAAATCACCGGTATACTGCGATAGTGACGAACTCCAGAACCCCCATTCCCTCCGATAGCTTCTTGGGTTGTCATGATCCATTTCCAAGGTATGGGATGAGGACTACCCATGGGATCATCTGGTACTGTATCTGGTTGCTGCTGTGGTTCTTCTACAGGTATTTCTGTGATTGCCGCAGGTTCTATTTTTCTGATCTTAGATGTGTTAGCTGCTGTTGTGAATAATTCTTTTTCCAGGTTCTCAATTTCTAAACTGTTCCCTTTACCTGCTAAGGCTTGGAGTTTAGCTTCTTTTAATTTTTGAATCAAATCAACAGTTTTACTTGTAACAGGAATTTTAGCTAGATTTCCATCTTCTACTACAGCCAATTTATCACCAACAACTATTTCGTTAGTTGAATTTTGAGATTTATTGACAGTCCCTGAATTAATTTTATTGCTGTTATTATTCAGTAATAGTCTGTCTTCACTCGCTGGATTATTTAATGGTACAACAGGTTCAGTTTTTATTTTTAAGGGATTGACTTTACCTATACTTAAATCCTGTTCCTCAACAATAGCTGCTACTGGTGATTTAGAATCAGATTTGCTAAATTCCGAAGTAATTTTTCCTTGTTTTAATTGTGATTGTTTAGCTACGCTAGAGTGGATTGATACCCCAAGAAAAGGAGCAACTAGCATAACAACGATAACGTACTTAGAAAACGGTTGTACGCGAAACCATCCTGACAGCAAAAGGGATTTTAGCATGGGTGGACTCTCTAAGGGGCAGTTGCTATGTGAGGTGCAATGTTTATGCAGGAGGAGGAAAAGCTATAATTATATGTATAACAACAAACTAGAAGTTATGACGATATAATCTCACTAAATTTTGCATCACTTTACAAAAGTTGTTTACATATTGCTCATACCCTGACAATTTTTAAGTTCCCTAACTTTTCGATAAGTTTTAACGGCAGTAAATACTTACTTACTACTGTTTATTACCAATCAGACTTCGTTTATACTTAAAACATTGAGAATATACACAACTAAATCCAGAATCTATAACTAAGTTTCCTGTCAAAGTATGTTTAACAAGAAATCATTTATTTTGTTGAGATGAACCTATTGATATTTTGGCTTTACAACACAGTTAAGAAAATAAACTCTGTCTGTCTAACTACAATTGATTTATTCTTGGCAAAAGGGTGGTACTATGAACTAGCATTAAGCAAATCTTTCTATCAAATCCAGCTGTCATGTTTGTTTGGTTTAGTGGAAGTTACTTGTAATGAGCAATAACAATTACAATTTCAAACAAACTATTGAAAGTTGATATGTTAATTCCTTAACAACTAATATCTGTGGGATCAAATAGCGATCGCCTAGTTGGTTGTATCTAATATCACCACACCTATCCAAATCCACAAAACACAGTCCCAACACAAAAAATAGGATATCTATTGCGTTGTACAAGTGCTATAAAACTGAATTTGGCTAAATTTTAAATAAGCTAGGCGAATATACGTTGGAGTGCCTCAATATGAGACGAAAGGTATATATACATATTAGCAATATCAAGATATTGTCTAAGTAGATATTACTTGATTCACTTGCTAAGGTATTTTATTCAGTTAAGGAACTTTCTTTGCACCGTTAATAAACACTTTACCATCAAATAGCGAAAATTTAATATCCTCCAGAAAAAATTGATATAGCTTTTTTTGTTTTTTTGTAAGTTAGTGGTTTGTGGGCTATTGCTTGTCAGTGATTCCTGACGCATTTACCATTTATTAGTAACTAATCATCAGTCAATCGTCAATAATGAAAATTGTATTTTTTGGTACTCCCGAATTTGCTGTTCCCACCCTAGAAAAATTACTAAATCATCCAAAATACGAAGTTTTAGCAGTTGTTACTCAACCGGATAAACGCAGAGGACGGGGGAATAAATTAACACCCTCTCCCGTAAAAACCTTAGCCATTACTCATAACTTAGCAGTCTGGCAACCAGAAAAGATCAAAAAAGATACTGATACACTCACTAAACTACAAAACTTAGCAGCAGATGTATTTGTAGTAGTTGCCTATGGACAAATTTTGTCGCAAAAAATCTTGAATATGCCCAAATTTGGCTGCATTAACGTACATGGCTCTATTTTACCCCAATATCGAGGTGCTGCTCCTATTCAGTGGTGTATACATAAAGGTGAAAAAGAAACTGGTATTACAACCATGTTAATGGATGCAGGTATGGATACAGGAGATATGCTTCTGAAGGCAAATACACCTATCAAATTATTAGATAACGCTCAGATTTTAGGTGATCAGTTAGCTGTCATCGGTGCAGATTTATTATTAGAAACTTTGAGCAAGTTGGAAAATCAAGAAATTAAACCCATTCCCCAGGATAATTCTCAAGCAACCTATGCGTCTTTGATTCAAAAGGAAGATTATAATTTAGACTGGTCAAAACCTGCTGTAGAAATACATAATCAGGTGAGAGGTTTTTATCCTCACTGCGTTACTACCTTCCGACAACAACAACTAAAAGTTACTGCCACTGTACCCTTAGATCCTGCTTATACTCAAGAATTACCCAAAGAAATACAAGATAAAATTAATAAAATCCCTGATTTGTCAACCGTATCCACTCAACCAGGAGAAGTCATAAATATAACTAAAGGTATCGGAGCAATTGTACAAACAGGATCAGGTTTGTTGTGGTTAAGAGAAGTACAACCAATTGGTAAACGTCTTCAGTCAGGATGGGACTTTGTGAATGGTACTCGTTTAACAGTAGGGGAAGTAATGGGTAACTAAGAAAGACTCTTCCCTGTCACCTATGCTCTGAATTTTCGTAAGAACGACAAGACTCACATGGGCCTTCAGGGTTAACAGCACAGCGGATAATTTCTGAATGAGCGTTATAATCACAACTAGCGTCACCTATGACCCAACGTCCTGCTACTAAGCTTTTTTCTGAAGGTCTTTGAGCTTTTTGTACATAAATAGCAATAGTATGTAAGTGGTAACGTCCCGCTTTAAATTGATACCTATGACGACGCTCTAATACTGCATAGGTTTTACCTTCAACGTCAAGATAATTACCAGGTTGAGGTGTCCAATCAAGTTTTAATTTACCAAGAGACTGACGGGAATTTGTGAGAATTACCTCAGTTGCTAAAGAGTCTGACTCCATAATAAGTTGATTTGATGTGATTCATGTTATTAAAAATGGTATCGCAAGAAGATACTATCAACTACTGGATTTTAAGCGTTTATTTTAAACAAATGTGATTAATTAAACAAAGTGTGTGTGAGATTAGTCGTAGTGTTACTGGTATTGATTTTGGAAGCAATCAAATTTTGATTGAAAATCTGTAACTTTTCCACTCAACTTTAAAATGTATTATTTATATCAACAAATAAATATCCGTGCGATCGCTCTTTACTTTGTGTAACCTAACAACCGCTATTGCATAGCCCTAATTCAATAGGTACTATAGATTTAACCATGGGGAATTGACCTGGGCTTTACAAACCTTTACAATTTGTCTTCATTTGGGGGAGTCAATGCAGTTGATGCCAAAGGGCTATTTTCCTGACTTTTAGGCAGATAGGGACGACTCGCAGCGATAAATTGTCCAAATTGCCTATTAAATTGTTTAAAGTTATGTAGCCTTTTACTTACAGCCCATCAAGCACTGCGGTAAACTATGCCTTGATTATGATTCTTTTGCCGAGAAGAATACCCGAAAGGAGCAGTTTTTTCAATGTCTCATACTGTAAAAATCTACGATACCTGCATCGGTTGCACCCAATGCGTTCGCGCTTGTCCTACAGACGTTCTTGAAATGGTGCCTTGGGATGGCTGTAAAGCTGCTCAAGTTGCTTCTTCACCTCGTACAGAAGACTGTGTAGGCTGCAAACGCTGTGAAACAGCTTGCCCCACCGACTTTTTGAGCATCCGCGTTTATTTGGGTGCTGAAACAACTCGCAGCATGGGTTTAGCCTACTAAAAAACTGAGATTTTAAAATACTCAGTAAAAAAGTGCTGAAGAATGAGCCAGGAAGAAACAAGAAATCTATCAACTACATGATTCTTGCTTCGTCCCTCAGACTTCAGCACTTTTTAGTTGTTAGCTTTCAGCAGTCAGCTTTCAAGATTTTTTGGCAGTAAGGGAAGATAAATATCTCAATGCCCAAAGTCTTTTATATTTTCTTTGATTTGATATAATTACCGCTTTATTGTGATAACTGTTAACTGATAATTGGAGCGGTATAAAAAATGTGTGGAATTGTTGGATATATAGGAACTCAAGCAGCGACAGAAATATTATTATCTGGACTGGAAAAGCTGGAGTACAGAGGTTATGATTCGGCAGGAATTGCCACTATTTGGGAAGGTGATATTAGTTGTGTCCGGGCCAAGGGTAAATTGCTGAATTTACGTTCTAAATTGGAACAAATTGAAAATCCTGCCCAAATTGGTATTGGTCATACTCGCTGGGCAACCCACGGTAAACCAGAAGAGCATAATGCCCATCCACATATGGATACGGCTCTGCGAATAGCGGTGGTACAGAATGGGATTATTGAGAATTACCGCGAACTGCGGGAACAACTCAAAAAATTAGGACATGAATTTCGTTCAGAAACGGATACAGAGGTAATTCCTCATTTGATTGCAGAGTGCTTAAAAAATACCGTAAAAAATCTGACTTCCCCTTCTGTGCTTTTAGATGCGGTACGAGAAGCTGTGGGTAAGTTAGAAGGTGCTTATGCGATCGCCGTCATTTCTGCGGACTTCCCCGATGAATTAATTGTAGTTCGTCAACAAGCGCCTTTAGTCATTGGCTTTGGCCAAGGTGAATTTTTCTGTGCTTCCGATACCCCGGCAATTGTCCCCTATACCCGCGCTGTATTGCCCCTAGAAAATGGCGAAATTGGTCGTTTGACCCCCTTGGGCGTTGAAATTTACAACTTTGCTGGACATCGTTTAAAGAAGCATCCCCGCACTTTGAATTGGAATCCCATCATGGTAGAAAAACAGGGATTCAAACACTTTATGCTCAAGGAAATCTATGAGCAACCGGGTGTAGTTAGGGCTTGCTTAGAAGCTTATTTTCCCAACAGTGCCGAAATACCTGTGACCTTGGGTTTACCAGCGGATTTTTACGCAGATTTAGAACAAATTCAAATTGTCGCTTGCGGTACGAGTTGGCACGCGGCTTTAGTGGGTAAGTATTTATTAGAACAATTAGCAGGAATTCCTACTCAAGTACAATATGGTTCTGAATTTCGTTATGCACCTACACCTTTAACAGCTAATACTTTAACTATTGGTGTCACACAATCAGGTGAAACTGCGGATACTTTAGCAGCTTTAGGGATGGAAAAAGAACGCAGACAAGGTAAAGAATTTAAGTATGAAGCCAGACTGTTAGGTATTACCAACCGCCCAGAAAGCACTTTGGGGCAAATGGTAGATAATATTATTAATACTCATGGGGGAATTGAAATTGGCGTAGCAGCTACAAAAACTTTTATTGCTCAATTGATGGCGTTTTATGGTTTAGCTTTAGATTTAGCCTATCGTCGGCAAGCAATTACTCAGGATAGGTTAACAGAAATTATCACAGGTTTACGACAATTACCAGCGGACATTGAAGCAATTTTAGAAACTCAAGAAAAATATATTGAACAGTTAGTTCATGATTTTGTAGAAACAAAAGATTTCATTTTTGTGGGGAGGGGAATTAATTTTCCTATTGCTTTAGAAGGGGCTTTAAAATTAAAAGAAATTAGCTATATTCACGCTGAAGGATATCCAGCCGGAGAGATGAAACACGGACCGATTGCTTTATTAGATTCTAAAGTTCCGGTAGTGGCGATCGCTATGCCTGGTAATGTATATGAAAAGGTGATTTCTAACTCCCAGGAAGCAAAAGCTAGAGATTCTCGGTTAATAGGTGTAACTTCTGTTAATGATGGGGAAGCAGCAGAAATATTTAATGATTTAATTCCTGTTGCTGATGTGGAGGAAATTTTGTCACCTATTTTGACAGTTATTCCCTTGCAATTGTTAGCTTATCATATTGCAGCTAGGAAGGGTTTAGATGTAGATCAACCAAGGAATTTGGCGAAGTCTGTAACAGTGGAATAGATGATAATTGTTAGGGGAGAAACAGTGTCTGATTGTCTCCCCATTTCCAGCTAATAATGTAGCCGCAAACAGATTTATAAGCATTAGATGCTATATAAAATAGTCTTTATACATTCTCTAACTATTGCAAAAATCATCTAATCTAATTTCCTTCCAAATCTCAGAAACTTGCCATCCTGTATTACCTACAGAATAAACTATCGGATTATCTCGGACAGGAATATAATTAGATAATTGATTATTTATATCAATTTTTCTTGTTTCCTCCTCTTGTATCTCATCAATTACAGTTTCTGGATTATCATTAATTTCGGTGTGAAGATTTTCTGCTTCTAACTCCATGCTTTTTATTTTATCGAGGATTAGTTTTTCAGATTTTTTAATTAGTTTCATATTTTATCCATTGAAAGTTTTGAAAATTTCACATCACAATTTGAGAATCTTGTTGTTGATTTTTAAACAGACTAGGATAGTCTTTCAATCATCTGATCAAAGATCCGCAAAAAGCTTTGATGAAGTTTGGTTGTACAAAAATACCTTGGGAAAACTAGAATACAACAAATTGAGTATTAATAGGAGTGTTATACCCAAAAATTTTTTATATTACCTATCACTATTTAATCAAAAATGTACATTTTTAAACAAAGCGAGTAGAAGCAAAGTCGGCAAAATGCTCCTATCAGTTAAAACATCTAAATTAAAATATTAAGAAATGATATCCCCTACTTGAAAAGTTTCTTCAATAACCACCACAGTGTCATTTTCTAATAGTTTACGCCCACGTCTAGTTTCAACTATGCCATTAACTTTGACTTCACCATTAGTAATCATTATTTTAGCTTGTCCTCCTGTTGAAGCAATACCTACTAACTTTAAAAACTGATCGAGTTTAATCATTTTTTTAGGGATGCTGTTGTGTATTTTACTTGTATAAATTTAGCGGGAAAGATAGCCACATCACAGGATTTGCATATATGAGGATAATAAAGTTTAGCTGCGTAATAGCTAAATAGAAAAAAGGAATTACGCAAACAAACAAACGTGATATTAAGGTGACAAACGTTCTATCTTCCAACCCCCATCATTTAACCGAGTATAAAGTAATCTGTCATGTAAACGACTAGAACGCCCTTGCCAAAATTCTATTTCTTGGGGAATAATCCGAAAACCTCCCCAGTGAGGAGGTCTGGGAACTTCCTTATTTTCATACTTGTCTTGGAATGCTTGTAATTGTGCTTCCAAAACTTCCCTATTAGCTATGACTTCACTTTGATTAGAAGCCCAAGCACCTAAACGGCTATTATGGGGGCGTACCTCAAAATAGTCATCTGACTCCTCATCAGAAATCTTTTCTACAGTTCCTGCAATTCTGACTTGACGTTCTAACTCAGCCCACCAAAAAACCAGTGCTGCATGAGGGTTTGCAGTTATTTCTTTGCCTTTGTGACTATTATAATTAGTAAATAAAACAAAACCCCTTTCATCAAAGTTTTTTAATAAAACCATTCTCGCCGAGGGTTTACCATCGGGTGTAGATGTAGCTAAAGTCATGGCATTAGGTTCGGGTAACTGTGCTGCTACAGCTTGATCAAACCAGAATTTAAATTGTATAAAAGGATTATGGTTAATTTCAGCCTCGCTCAATTCTTGTAGAGCGTAGTCTTTGCGGAGGTCAGCTATATTTTTATCCATTGTTTTATTTCCTGATTTCCTGATGATTGAAAATACCTGCGCTGGAAAAATAAAATATTTATGATTATAAACACTACCTCAACTTGCTAATTCGTAATTAATCATTGGGCATTGGTAAAAATCTTTTCTCTCCATCCCACACATTAAAAAAAACAGATGCGCCGTTCAGCCTCTCTGCAAAGTTTACTAATTTATGGACTGAGTGGCCCGATTATTGCTCTTAATGTCTGGCTACTATCTCTTTTGTTTCGTTATTTTCAACATCCCATCACAATTCTTAGTATTGCAGCTATCCTGGCATTTTTGCTTAACTACCCAGTCCAGTTATTTGAAACAATCAGGATTGATCGGACTAAATCTGTAATTATTGTCTTAATAATCACATTAGCTGTATTTGCTATTTTGGGTGTCACCCTTGTACCGCTGCTAATTGACCAAACAATCCAACTTTTAAATAAAATTCCTGATTGGTTAGCTTCTAGTCAAGACAATCTAGCAAAATTGCAAATTTTAGCACAAAAGAGGCGCATACAAATTGATTTAAGTTTAGTAACTAATCAAATTAATGCTGGTGTTGAAAATTTGTTACAACAGATAGCTTCTGGGGCGGTGGGATTTGCTGGAACTCTATTGTCAGGAATACTGAATATGGTCTTAGTAGTTGTACTTGCTTTTTATATGTTACTCTATGGCGATCGCGTGTGGTACAGCCTAATTAATCTTCTTCCATCTAATATTGGCATCCCTTTTAGCAAATCTCTACAATTAAACTTCCAGAACTTTTTTCTGAGTCAATTGTTACTAGGCGTATTTATGGTTCTCGCTCTCACACCCATCTTTTTATTTATGAGAGTACCATTTGCCCTCTTATTTGCCATTATCATCGGTATTTCTGAACTGATACCTTTTGTTGGGGCAGCTTTAGGTATAGGCTTAGTGACCATGCTGGTTTTATTACAAAACTGGTGGTTAGCATTTCCAGTGGCAATGGCAGCAATAATCATGCAGCAAATCAAAGATAATCTTCTAGCACCCAAACTACTTGGTAACTTTACAGGACTTAATCCCCTATGGATTTTTATCTCCATTCTCATGGGATTTGAAATCGCTGGGTTATTGGGAACACTCGTAGCTGTACCCATTGCTGGTACGATTAAAGGCACTTTTGACGCTATTAAAAAAACTAAACATGGAGATTATGTATCTAATTACACAGTTGTTGATGATACAGAATTTGAAAAATAGGGAAGTGGGAAGATGGGGGGGAAGATGAATAACCCAATGCCCAATGCCCAATGCCCAATAACTAATAAAATTATGGATGCTGATAATCTGTTAGAAGCCATTACAAATTTAATTGAACAAGCAGAAAAAGGAGAAATAGATCCTTGGGATGTGCAGGTAATTGAAGTAATTGATAGATATCTGGAACTTATGTCACCAGAAACAACAGTCAGAAGTTATGAAGCGGATTTATCTCAATCTGGACAGGCTTTTTTATCAGCATCTATGCTTGTATTATTTAAAGCTAATACTTTAATGCAATTATCTTCTGTAGATACTATTATAGACAATGTGTCCGATAATGCAATGTGGGAAGGTGAAGATGGGGAATTATATCCCATTCAAAGGTTGCAACTAGAACGACAGTTGCGCCGTCGTCCAGCAGCAATGCCACCACCAAAACGCCGTGTCACCCTGCAAGAGCTAATTGAGCAATTGCAGATTATGGCTAACCAGTTAAAACGGGTAGAGAAAGTTAGCAAACCTCCACGCACTAAACGTCAACCCACTATGCAAAAGATGCGGGAGGCGCTAGAACTAGCTCACCAAGAAAATCTCACAGAAGTAGCTTTAGAACTAGAACAGTTACTACAGCTTTCTGCAAAAGAGCTAAAGTTAGAAGAAAACAGTTTAAATCTGGAACAGTTAGTAAAGCTGTGGAAACAGACTAAACAACCTGAAAAAAATAGTTCTCACCATGATTCGGAAAACGGTCAATTGGTGAGTATTTTTTGGGCGTTGTTATTGTTATCGGCTCAATCTAAGGTCGAATTATATCAGGAAGAATTTTACCAAGAAGTAAAAATTCGTCTGCCTACAGATTCAGTCAAAGACTGTCAAGTTGTAAACTAAAGCAGTTAGTGATTTTTGTCTGAGTAAATGCCATATTAACGGAAAACAGTCATAATCACTGATTCTTAATGATATATCCATATCATTAGATGATTAAGTATCACTGGATAAAAAAGTAAATTTGCTTGAGTTTGAGGAAAAAAATTTAAACCTATGAAAGCAATGATTCTGGCAGCGGGTAAAGGTACTCGTGTACGTCCTATTACATATACCATTCCCAAACCGATGATTCCTATTCTGCAAAAGCCAGTAATGGAATTTTTGTTAGAACTATTACGTCAACACGGTTTTGACGAAATTATGGTCAATGTTAGCCATTTGGCGGAAGAAATAGAAAATTATTTCCGTGATGGTCAAAGGTTTGGTGTGCAGATTGCTTACTCCTTTGAAGGAAAAATTGATGATGACGGTAAATTGGTAGGACAAGCAGTTGGTTCTGCGGGGGGGATGCGGCGCATTCAAGACTTCTCACCCTTTTTTGATGATACCTTTGTGGTGCTGTGTGGTGATGCGCTAATTGATTTGGACTTGACTGCGGCAGTAAAGTGGCATAAATCCAAGGGTTCAATTGCCACCATTATTACCAAATCCGTACCCAAGGAAGAAGTTTCTAGCTATGGTGTGGTTGTCACAGATGAAGATAACCGGATTAAAGCCTTCCAAGAAAAACCTTCAATGGAGGAAGCATTAAGTACCAATATCAATACAGGTATTTATATCTTTGAGCCAGAGGTGTTTAAGTATATTCCCTCTGAAGTTGAGTTTGATATCGGTAGTCAATTATTTCCCGAACTGGTAAAAATCAATGCCCCTTTTTATGCCATTCCCATGGATTTTGAATGGGTAGATATTGGTAAAGTGCCAGATTATTGGCGGGCTATTCGTGGTGTACTGTTGGGAGAAATTAAAAATGTGCAAATCCCTGGTCATGAAGTAGCACCTGGTATTTACACTGGTTTAAATGTAGCAGTTAACTGGGACAAAGTTGATATTACTGGACCAGTTTACATTGGTGGCATGACTAGAATTGAGGACGGGGCAAAAATTGTTGGTCCGGCGATGATTGGACCTAATTGCTGGATTTGTGACGGGGCAACGGTAGATAATAGTGTGATTTTTGAATGGTCGCGTTTGGGGCCAGGAGTCCGTTTAGTGGATAAGCTGGTGTTTGGACGCTATTGTGTGGATAAAACTGGCGCATCTATTGATGTTCAAGCAGCGGCTTTAGATTGGTTAATTACTGATGCCCGTCAAGATCCTCCATCTTATACTCCTCTAGAACGCCAAGCTATTGAGGAGTTATTAGGAACAAATTCAATTTAGATAATGGGGAATTGGGAATTGGGAATTGGGAATTGGGAATTGGGAATTGGTTATTAATCACCCCATCACCCCATCACCCCATCATCTTAACTAGGGCTTGCTGTTCGCGGAGCGTGCCGTCAGGCATATAAATCTCAAAACATTACAGGTAAACGATTTTAGCGATTTTGACTTTCAAAAAATGCAAGCTTTGATGAGGTGAGAACTGAAAAACCTTGCATTTAATTCCTGCTTCAAGGAAAAATAGTTCCCATCCAACTCTTGAAACTGTCACCTGTCACCTGTCACCTGTCACCTGTCTCCACGACAAGACTTTATCAGCAAACCCTAACTATTCAGATAAGTGTATCTCATGAAACTTTGCTCGTAGGTTTGTAGAAGTAGTTGAGATTCGCTCAGGGAAATCTGATTTTCTTCTAAGGCTTTTTCGCAACGCTGACGGATTTTTTCTACCATGTCTTCGGAATCGTATTGCACATATTTGACTACTTCTCCCATTGTGTCACCTTTGACAACGTGTTCAATTTGGTAGCCTTTAGGTGTAAGTTGAATGTGAACAGCGTTGGTGTCGCCAAAGAGGTTATGTAAGTTACCCATGATTTCTTGGTAAGCTCCATTCAGGAACATTCCCAAATAGTAGGGTTCGTTGCGGTCAAATTTGTGCAGTTCTAATACTGATTTGACATCACGCAAGTCTATAAAATGGTCTATTTTGCCATCGCTGTCACAGGTGAGGTCTGCTAATATTCCTCGTTGTGTTGGTTCTTTGTCTAGGCAATGGATGGGCATGATGGGGAATAGTTGATCTATGGCCCAACAATCTGGTGCTGATTGAAATACTGATAAATTGATGTAATAAATGGAAGCCATGATTTTTTCTAGGTCTTCCAATTCGTCAGGTACATATTCCTGTTGTCTGGTGATATCAAGGACTTTTTTACAACAAGCCCAGTAAAGACGCTCGGCTTTTGCTCGTTCTTTGAGGCGTAAAATTCCTAAGTTAAATCGGCTGATGGCTTCTTCTTTGAATTGTGCCGCATCGTGGTAAAACTCTTGGTAGTTCTCCTGGTTAATAGATTGGTATGTTTCCCAAAGGTAATTGATGATTGGTGATTCTCCTTCTTGGGGAGGTTCTGGAGGATCGATGGGTATTTCACTGGTGCTGAGGACATCAAAGATGAGAACTGATTGATGGGAGGCGATCGCTCTGCCACTTTCGCTAATCAGTGTTGGTACGGGTATTTGATGTTCGGCACAGGTATCTTTTAATTCGGCTACAATATCATTGGCGTAGTTCTGCATATTGTAGTTTTTAGAGGCGTAGAAGTTGGTTTGAGAGCCGTCGTAGTCCACCCCTAAGCCTCCACCTACATCCAGATATTTCATGTCTGCGCCTAACATTGCTAATTCTACATAGATGCGGCTGGCTTCTTGGATGGCATCTTTGATGACGTTAATAGCGGAGATTTGTGAGCCGATATGGAAGTGTAACAATTTGAGGGAGTCGAGTAAGTTAGCTTCTTTGAGCTTTTCTACTGCTTCGGTGATTTCGGGGATGGTTAATCCAAATTTAGCGCGATCGCCTGTGGATGTTCCCCATCTGCCCATGCCTTGGGTACTTAATTTGGCTCTGACTCCAACTATGGGTTTAATTCCTAGTTGACGGTTAGCGGCAATGACTAAATCTACTTCTTCAATTTGTTCTAGAACAATGATTGGGGTTTGTCCGAGTCTTTGGGCTAACATTGCGGTTTCAATGTATTCTCGGTCTTTGTAGCCGTTGCAAATTAAGAATGCACCGGGGGTATCCAATAAGGCTAGGGCAATCATTAATTCTGGCTTAGAACCGGCTTCTAGCCCAAATTGATGGGGTTTGCCAAATCGTACTAGGTCTTCAATTAAGTGCCTTTCCTGGTTACATTTAACGGGGAATACACCACGATAAACACCGGGATAGTTATATCGAGCGATCGCTTTGGCAAAACAAGCATTTAATCGTTCAATCCGATCTTCTAAAATATCGGAAAAGCGAATTAACAGAGGCAGTCCCAAATTTCGCTGCTTTAAGGCTTTGACTAATTCAAATAAGTCTAGAGAACCTCCGCGATCGCCTTTGGGGGAAACTGTCACATGACCAGCAGCATTAATGGAAAAATAAGGCTTACCCCAACCTTCTATCCGGTATAAATCTTCACTATCTTCAATTTTCCAAGTCCGAGATAATTCTCCTGACGTGGCACTAGGTGGTAGCAATTTTTTCTGCTTCTGGTTTTTTTGTTCTAATTTATACCCATTTTTAGACATTTTCACCATCTCATCGGTAGTTGACTCGACACCCATTTCTGACCTCTGTGTTTCACCCACGAACTAACAATTTAGCAAATTAGTATACTCACAGATATACAAAAAGCAAGATTTTTTCTGGGTTAATAACTGGTTAAGAATATTAGTCATTAGCAAAAATATTCTCCCCATCTCTCCATCTCCTCATTTCTTCCTGGAACTACTAGACAAAAGACGTACATACAATTGACAATTAACGCAGATAATTTTTATGCTTTGGGAGACAGACTTGGAACGCACATTTTTAGCAATTAAGCCTGATGGAGTCCAACGCGGGTTGGTAGGTGAAATTATCCGTCGTTTTGAAACAAAAGGCTTTACCCTCGTGGGTTTGAAGTTGATGAACGTCAGCAAAGAATTAGCTGAAAAACACTATGATGTTCACAAGGAAAGACCTTTCTTTCCTGGTTTAATTCAATTTATTACCTCTGGTCCGGTTGTGGCTATGGTTTGGGAAGGTGATGGTGTTGTTGCATCTGCAAGAAAAATTATTGGTGCAACCAATCCTTTAAGTGCAGAACCAGGTACAATTCGTGGTGATTTTGGTGTGACTGTTGGTCGTAACTTAATCCACGGTTCTGATGCTATAGAAACAGCCCAAACTGAAATCAAGCTTTGGTTTAAGGAAGAAGAGTTAGCTAGTTGGCAACCTACTCTAACTCCTTGGTTATACGAGTAAGTTGGTGATTGGTGACTGGTGACTGGTGATTGGTAAGAGTTTATTCTTACCAATTACCCATTACCAATTACCCATGACCTATTTTGTAACTTCGGTTTTTTCAGGTTCTTCGACTTTTATTTCTATTTCTGTGCGTTTGGAAAATCCCCAGGCTAGGATAATACCGATTGCACTAACCGTGATCCATTGGGGTGGAACTAAGTCTTCATTAATCACTTTTAACAACAAACGCAAACCAACGAAAGCTACAGTGATATAACCTGCATCTTCTAAATGTAAATACTCATCTAACCAGCGAATAAATAACCCGGCCATAAATCTCAGGGTGACGATACCGATGGTTGTACCGGTAATTACTAACCATGCTTCTTGAGATACGGCGATCGCAGTTGTGACACTATCTAAGGAAAAGGCTAGGTCTGTAAAAGCGATCACAGGTATGGCTTGCAATAGAGATTTAAATCGGGGTCCGTGATGTTGGTTATCTTCGTCCTCTTGGGATGTGAAATGCTGAAATACTAACCACAGTAGGTAAGCTGCACCGAGTAGTTCAAATTGCCAGAATTTTTGTACCCAGGTAGCTGTTAACAGTAGGGTAATTCGCAGCACATAGGCAAATACTAAACCAATGTTTAAGGCTTGATTTTCTAGTTTTTTGTCTTCTAATCCTTGGGCGATCGCAGCCAAGGCGATCGCATTATCCGCTGATAGTACAGCTTCCAGAAAGACCAATATCAGCAGAACTATAGAGGCTTCAAAGCTGAAATCAAAGTGTAGGTAATTAAATATTTGATCTAGCATTCCAATTTCTTAGACAGTGAAAATCTTAAATTAACAGAAACTGATATTTTCATCATAGATAGGGTTATAAATTGCTACCCTATACCAGCTTAACGCAATTTTGGGAGACTTTGATATCAATAGAATTACGAATTATCACATCCTGTAAATTTTGATAATGAAAAATATCTTTTTTTTAACGAACCGCAGAGGACACAGAGAAAAACTACATCCTCTAAATCCTTCAATCCTGGATATCCTGATTCAGACATTCATTCAACTACAGCATTAAGTGAATCTGTAAAAAGTGGATTTAAAAATATTTGAGAAATATTTAAGTTCTATAAACAGTTGCTTTCCTACAGGATTTGCATATTTTTATAAAGTCAAAATCCCTATATTTTCAGGATTATTTTCAATATTGAAGATCATAGATTCATCTAATTTTAACTGCTGTGCTAAATCATTATGTTTACATTTAGCAATGTATTTTTCTAGATCATTCTTCATTTTCTCAGCTTACCTTTCTATGTAAAATATCTCTCAAACCCTTATTTCTCCGTATCCTTTAGTCTGGAGTAGTTTGTTACTCCATATTACGTAATTCATAACCGAAATTCTCAATCATCCAGAAATCAGGTAAAATGGCAAAATGTCAACAAAAACCCATTATCCAAACATAACTAGATATAACTATAATTTTACCCAGTCATCCCCATTCTGAACACTAACGCACCAGGTGAACTGTTTTAACGGGGAGAAATCAAGTTAAAAATAAGTAGGCTAAAGAAACGGGGAAACTAAAGTGAGTTCTGAATTTGATTACGATTTAGTGATTATTGGCGCAGGTGTAGGCGGTCATGGCGCAGCCCTACACGCTGTTAATTACGGGTTAAAAACGGCGATTATAGAAGCAGCAGACATGGGTGGAACTTGTGTCAACCGGGGTTGTATTCCCTCTAAAGCATTGCTGGCCGCTTCAGGAAAGGTACGCGAATTACGCAATGCCCATCATCTCAAATCTTTGGGTATTCAAATTGGTAATGTAGAATTTGATCAACAAGCGATCGCTGATCATGCTACTAATCTTGTTAACAAAATTCAAGGCGACTTAACCAACAGCCTCAAACGCTTAGGTGTAGATATTATTCGCGGTTGGGGAAAAGTCGCAGGTTCACAAAAAGTTAACGTCTCCACAGAAAACGGTGATAAAACCATCACCGCCCAAGATATCATCCTTTGTCCCGGTTCAGTTCCCTTCGTTCCTCCCGGCATTGAAATAGACTGTAAAACAGTATTTACCAGCGACCAAGGCGTAAAATTAGAAACCTTACCAGATTGGATTGCTATTATTGGTAGTGGTTACATCGGTTTAGAATTTTCCGATATTTACACCGCTTTAGGTTGCGAAGTCACCATGATAGAAGCCCTGGATAAATTAATGCCAGGATTTGATGATGATATTGCTAAACTAGCAGAACGGGTATTAATTAAACCCCGCCCCATTGAAACCAGAGTTGGCATATATGCGAAAAAAATCACTCCTGGTTATCCCGTAGTTATTGAGTTAGCAGACTTCCAAACCAAAGAAGATGTAGAAGTTTTAGAAGTTGATGCTTGTTTAGTCGCTACAGGCCGCATCCCCGCTACCAAAAATATCGGTTTAGAATCGGTAGGTGTGGAACTGGATAAACGCAACTTTATCCCCGTAAATGATGGCATGGCTGTTTTATCAGGTGGTGAAATCGTTCCCCATCTCTATGCCATAGGTGATGCTAACGGGAAAATGATGTTAGCCCATGCCGCCTCTGCCCAAGGTATTGTAGCTGTAGAGAATATTTTGGAGAAAGGTAAAAAAATAGATTACCGTAGCATTCCCGCCGCAGCTTTTACCCATCCAGAAGTTAGTTATGTGGGTTTAACAGAAACAGCAGCCCAAGAATTAGGTTTAGCAGAAGGTTTTGAAGTTGCCACCAGCAGAAGTTACTTTAAAGGTAATTCCAAAGCCTTAGCAGAAAACGAAGCTGACGGCATTGCCAAAGTGATTTATCGTCAAGATACAGGTGAGGTTTTAGGTGTGCATATTTTTGGCGCACACGCTTCCAGTATAATTCACGAAGCATCCGCCGCAGTTGCAAACCGTCAATCGGTAAAAGACTTAGCTTACTTAGTTCACGCCCATCCTACACTATCAGAAGTGTTAGATGAAGCTTACAAACGGGCGATCGCTAGTTAGAAGAAGGTGACAGGTGACAGGTGACAGGTGACAGGTTACAGGTAAAAAGATTTTTCCCCTCACTCACCCACTCACCCACTCACCCACTCACCCACTCACCCACTCACCCACTCACCCCTGACTCCTAAAAAAATGCAAATTCGTCGTCGTCACCCTAGTCGAGCTATTGATGTTTCTATTATTCGCTTCCAAGCAGTTTTAGAAGATATTGAACCAAATAATATTTTAGAAGAAATTGTTTGGCATAAAGAAATTGAAGTTGAGCAAATGCGGGAAAAGCAGCCTTTGCAAGAATTGCAGAAAAAAGCCCTTTCTGCACCACCAACCCGTGATTTTATAGCTGCATTAAAACAAGGTAAAACTAAACCTGCATTAATCGCAGAAGTGAAAAAAGCTTCTCCGAGTAAAGGTATTTTACGGGAAGATTTTAACCCTGTAGAAATAGCAAAAGCCTATCAAGAAGGTGGTGCTAGTTGTCTTTCTGTTCTCACAGATAAAAAGTTTTTTCAAGGTGGTTTTGAAAACTTATCTTTAGTTCGTACTGCCGTAGATTTACCTTTATTATGTAAGGAATTTATTATTTATCCTTATCAAATGTATTTAGCGCGAGTTAGTGGCGCGGATGCAGTTTTGTTAATAGCAGCAATTCTTAGTGATCAAGATTTACAATATTTTGTTAAAATTGCCAACAGTCTAAAAATGGCAGCTTTAATAGAAGTGCATAGTTTAGAGGAATTAGATCGAGTTTTAGCCTTAGATGGAGTAGCTTTAATTGGGATAAATAACCGTAACCTAGAAGATTTTACCGTTGATTTACAAACAACTTGTCAATTATTAAAAGAGCGAGGAAATCAATTAAAAGAGAAAGGAATACTCGTAGTTAGTGAATCGGGAATTCATCAACCAGCAGATTTAATCACCGTAGAAACAGCCGGTGCATCCGCTGTACTTGTTGGTGAATCTTTGGTAAAACAACCAGATCCAAAATTAGCAATTAATCAGCTTTTTAGTAAGTAATTTATCAGGGTTTAGTTTGTAGGTTGGGTTAAGCGACAGTGCAACCCAACACAACTCTGGAAAAATTAGTTTTTCTAACATCAACCCAAATCATAGTAAAATAGTTAATGTTATTTGTTATTTATTGAATATTATTGAACACAGATGCACGCAGATAAACGCAGATAAAATATAAATGATTGTATGGATTTTGTGATTTTGTAAAAGTAGTTAGTAAGTGATTAGAGAGTTAAAATTTAGTAATTAATAATAGAAAAATGACCAGCGAATATTTATTAAAAGTTGAAAATGTTCATGCAGGATACATTAAAGATGTGGATATCTTGCAAGGGATAAACTTTCAAGTTGCACCAGGAGAATTAGTAACTGTAATTGGACCAAACGGTGCAGGTAAGTCAACTTTAGCAAAAACCATTTTTGGACTTTTGACACCCCACACAGGTACAATTACCTTTAAAGGTGAAAAAATTAATGGTTTAAAATCGGATCAAATTGTCAAAAAGGGAATGTGTTATGTTCCCCAAATTGCTAATGTTTTTCCATCTTTAACAGTAGAAGACAACTTAGAAATGGGTGCTTTTGTCAAGAATGTTCCTCTGAAACCTTTAAAAGATCATATATTTACGATGTTTCCCAGATTAAGCGATCGCCGTCGTCAACGTGCTGGTACTCTTTCCGGTGGAGAAAGACAAATGTTAGCTATGGGTAAAGCATTGATGTTAGAACCCAGTTTGTTATTATTAGATGAACCTTCTGCTGCTTTATCTCCGATTTTGGTAACACAAGTATTTGAACAAATTAAACAAATTAATCAATCTGGAACTGCAATTGTTTTAGTAGAACAAAATGCTAGAAAAGCATTAGAAATGGCTGATACTGGTTATGTTTTAGTGTCTGGAAAAGATGAGATTTCTGGTTCTGGTAGAGAATTATTGAATGACCCCAAGGTGGGAGAATTATATTTAGGTGCAGGGGGACATTAGGATAATTCGTAATTCGTAATTGAGGATTTATAAATATGCACATTGAAAAATTGCATTTACGGAATTTTCGGGGTTTTCAAGAACTGAAGTTGAAACTTCCTAAAGAAATTAATAGAACTGAGTAGCAAAGATACAGAAGGTAAATATAGTCCATATTGTCAATATATTATTTGGTATTTAAGCCAAAGATTAAATAACCCTTAAACCGTGTAATTAGGTACTCTCAGAGTTTAGTTAAATCTGGTATCTTCCTGGAAGCCAATGACAGAATTTCAGGTAAAATCATGAGTAGAATTAACGGTTTTATCGGTCGTCGTAACTTTTTAAAATTTGCAGGTTTAACTACTTTAAGTATGAGTGGAATTACTGCTTGTAATAGCATAATGACCAACTCAAGAACAATCACAATTCCTACCACAAACCCCAATCCCAACCCAGTTAGTGCAGAAGAAGCAATCCGCAGATTAGAAACAGGAAACAGAAGATTTTATAATCAAAATCGTCAATATCCCAACCAATCAAAAAGACGATTACAATCTCTATCTAGAACACAATATCCTTACGCAGCAATATTAGGATGTGCAGATTCTCGTGTACCACCAGAATTAATTTTTGATCAAGGATTAGGAGATTTATTTGTTGTCCGCGTAGCTGGTAATGTTGCCAGTAACATGACAATAGGGAGCTTGGAATATACAGCTGCTGCTTTAGGTACACAATTAATTGTAGTATTAGGTCATAAAAAATGTGGTGCAGTAGCAGCAGCAGTAAACAATCAACCAAATCCTGGTAGAATGGGCTTTATTGCTGATAATATCAAACCAGGATTAAATCAAAATCAACTACAAAATAATGGTCTAGAGATTAGTGAAAATGCAATTATTAATAACATTCAATATCAAACAGAAAGATTATTCAAAAACTCCAACATTTTAGGTCAACTCGTCAGTAATGGTAGATTAAGAATAATTGGTGCTTTTTATGATACCGAAACAGGTAGAGTGCAATTTTTAAATTGATATATCCCAAACTAATATCTCTCAAAACCTCTTCTCTCTGCGTTCTCTGCGTCTCTGCGGTTCGTTTTCATGCTAATTTATTTGCATCTACATTTAAAAATCTCCATGAAACTAAAACTTAAAACAAATCACCTAGAAATTATCAAAAACCATGCCCAAAACACCTACCCAGAAGAATGTTGTGGACTAATTTTAGGTGTTCTAAATCAGGAATCAAAAACAGTAGTAGAAATCATACCCACAGAAAACGCCTGGAATACAGAAGCAGCTACTTTTACAGAAGAAAAACATAGTAAAAACAGAAGATATGCGATCGCACCTCAAGTCATTTTAGCAACCCAAAAAGCAGCAAGAGATCGCAACTTAAACATCATCGGTATATTTCATTCCCATCCAGATCATCCCGCTACACCCTCAGAATGGGATAGAATCTATGCTTGGCCAGAATATTCTTATATCATAGTTGCTGTTGAAAATGGGAAAGCAAGTGAACTAAATAGCTTTTTATTAGATGAAAATCATCAATTTCAACCGGAAATAATAGCAACAATTTAATTAGGGCTTGCTGAATAAATCTCAAAACATTACAGGTAAACGATTTTAGCGATTTTGACTTTCAAAAAATGCAAGCTTTGATGAGGTGAGAACTGAAAAACCTTGCATTTAATTCCTGCTTCAAGGAAAAATAGTTCCCATCCAACTCTTGAAACTGTCACCTGTCACCTGTCTCCACGACAAGACTTTATCAGCAAACCCTAATTATTCCTCAACGCAGCAATAATTTCTACATTTGCTTCAGGAAAATCAAAATCATCCAACTCATCTAAACTAACCCAGCGAATTTCTGCACATTCAATAGCTTGGGGAACACCATCTAAATGATGACAATGATGTACAGTTAAAGTCACCCGTAAATGGGGATACGTATGATCAATAGTAATCAAATGTTTCCCGACTGTTATTTTAATTCCTAACTCTTCTAAAATTTCCCTTTCTATACATTCTTCTATAGTCTCACCTGGTTCAATTTTTCCCCCAGGAAACTCCCATAAATTAGCCATTGTTCCCTTAGGAAGACGACGATCAATTAAAATCTGTTTTTTGTCATTCCAAATCACAGCAACACCAATAATTTTATGAGGAATTGTAGCTATTTCGTTCATAGTTATGATTGTTAAATTAACATCGAAGTTTTAAATTCTGCTATAGCGATAGATCACCACTACCAACCAAAATCATATTTTACAATAATAAATCCCCAACTTATTTTAAAAGTTAGGGAGCTAATTTTATATTTAAGCAATATGAAAATATCTAAAAGAAAAAACACCAATTATTTGTAACTGGTGTTAATTCTATTCTTTACTCAGCAACATCACTATCGCTTGTTTCTGATCCTTGAATAGTCATATCAAAATTCATTCTCTGTTCTGCATTACGGATAAAATAACCACTGATCATTGCAGAAGCTAATAATCTACCTAAATTTTCTCGGTTAGTAGTAATAGTAACGCCAAAGTGTTCTGATGGCAGATTTCCCAAAAGTCCCACAATATTCCGTTCCATGACTTGAAATACTTCCGAAGATGTGGGTTTAGATAAATTAGTGACAGTTTCTGGACTTAAAGATTTAACATACTGCCATAACAAATTGCTATTTTCAGATTCACCATTAAAAAATTCTGATACTCGATTAGATTGGTTACTCACTTTTGATCTCCTTTAATACAACTACTAAGTATGGTAATAGTGGCTGAAATAATCTATAACCTGTTTTGTATTGGATGACGAAGAAAACTTAACTTTGTCTCTATGTCAACCAATGTAACAGGTTATTGTAGTCGTGGGAGTCGGTTTAACCGTACCAAAAGCAGCGTAGTTTTGCGAAGTTAGTAGTAGGTTTTATATAACGGATACAATGACCACTGATCACTGACAACTTACTAACTCGCTAAATACTCATTAATACTGTGTTTGGACTTACGAAGTTTTGTTAAGGCTTCTCTTTCAATTTGTCGAACTCTCTCCCGACTGATATTCAGAACTTCACCTATTTTTGCTAGAGTCATGGACTGACCATCTAACAACCCAAAACGTAACTTAATAACTTCCTTTTGTTGTGGTGTTAAATCTGACATCAGTCGTTCCAAGTCGTGAGACAAAGAATCTTGAACCACAAAATCCTCTGGTGATGCACCTGTATCTTCTAGCATCTCTCCCAGTTCAGTGTCATAATTATCCCCTAACCTTAAATCCAAGGATAAGGGTAAGCGAGATTTATCTAAACACTCTCGTACCTGTTTCGTCGTGAGGTTTAATTCTTCCGCTAGTTCCACCACTGTAGGCGCGCGTCCAAATTCTTGGGATAATTGACGCTGTGCCTTTTTAATTTTATTGAGTTTTTCAGTAATATGAATAGGTAAGCGAATAGTACGCGCTTTTTCAGCTATGGCACGAGTAATAGCTTGGCGTATCCACCAGTAAGCATAGGTGGAAAATCTATAACCTTTTGTGGGGTCAAATTTTTCTACACCCCGTTGCATTCCAATACTGCCCTCTTGAATTAAATCAAGCAGGTCAACATTACGTTTAATATATTTTTTAGCAACAGATACTACTAAGCGTAGATTGGCTTCTACCATTTTGCGTTTAGCAGTTTCACCTTCAGCGATCGCCTGTTTTAATTCCTTTTCATCTAGGTGTACAGATGCTGCCCACTCTTCTAAGCTTGGCTGACGATCTAACTGTTCTGTGAGATTGTTTCTCACTTCATACAAAGCTGTACATCTTTGTACTTGCTTACCATAACGAATTTCCTCCTCATGGGTGAGAAGTGGGACACGGCCAATCTCCCGTAGGTAAGTCCTCACGAGGTCTGTGGGTTTCTGAGCCGTCTTCATGGCGCTACTTTTTGGGGATGATAATTTTGTTGGTAGTGTCATTAGTTGATGCCTTGGGAGAGTTCTATCCAGGTAAACTGGGCAACCATACTAGGGTTTACAATTTACATACCCAACTAACAGGGGTATTGATATTTAGTTAATTTAGGCTTCTTAACTGCTAGACGGTACAGTTAATTTAGGTGGCTAAAAATACTTTGCTCTAAGTATGAGGTAGCACATTAAGCATTGTTCAATATTGATCATCTATGAGATTGTAAACAATTGTAACATTTATGAAAAGATTTGACCACCCACCGACCCAAAATTTCCTAGTTCTACTGGGTCAGATCATGGGATAATCATATTTGAAATTATATATTTGCTGTTTTTAGACCAAATTCTTAGAGCAGATAATTAATTCCTCATATTTGTTAAAATATCTCAACGATAACTATAATATTCCTTCCATAATAATTGCTTAATGTTTTAGTTATGGGGCATGGGGCATGAAGAATGAAGAATGGGGAATTAATTGGTAAAAATTTTTTCTTCCCCTACCTCCCCTGCCTCCCCATCACCCGTTACCCATTACCCATTACCCCATAGGACAATATTCCTGGATCACCTTGACATCCAAAGTTGTATTCTGTAGAGAACGGATAGCGGCTACAGTTGCTCTAGCACCGGCGATAGTAGTAATAATGGGGATTTTGTACGCTAAAGCTGTACGACGAATTAACCGGGCATCAGTTTGGGCTTCTTCCCCAGACGGTGTATTAATGATTAGTTGAATTTGTTGATTTTTGATCGCATCCAGAACATGGGGACGGCCTTCATGAAGTTTAAGGATAGACTCAATCTGTAAACCTTGTTCATGCAGGAATTGGCGTGTACCTTGGGTGGCAATAACTTTAAAACCAAGCTTGATAAACTCTCTGACTACATCTACACACAGGGCTTTATCTCTATCACTCATAGATACAAATACAGTTCCTTGCAGGGGTAATTTTTCCCCAGCGCCCATTTCTGCTTTTGCAAACGCCCGACCAAAATCAGCATCAATACCCATTACTTCCCCAGTAGAACGCATTTCCGGCCCCAGAATAGTATCTGTACCAGAGAATTTATTAAAAGGTAAAACAGCTTCTTTGACTGCAATATGGCTAGGGATGACTTCTTGGGTAAAGTTTAATTCCTCCAAGGTTTTACCAGACATAATTAGGGATGCCAATTTTGCCAGAGGTACACCTGTAGCTTTAGAAACAAAGGGAACGGTACGAGAGGCACGGGGATTAGCTTCTAAAATGTAGACTTGGGGAGAATAACTACTGGCACCGACGACGGCAAATTGAATATTCATTAAACCGACGACAGATAAAGCCTGTGCTAGTTCTACTGTCCAAGTTCTAATTTGACTAAGTACGGCTGGGGAGAGGGAAATAGAAGGTAACGAACAGGCCGAATCTCCTGAGTGAATACCCGCTTGCTCGATGTGTTCCATAATGCCACCAATCACAACTTTACCCGTATGGTCAGCGATCGCATCTACATCAACTTCAATGGCATTTTCTAGGAACTTATCAATTAAAATTGGGTGTTCTGGTTCTACCTGTACGGCAAAGGTCATGTATCTTTCTAAATCTGCGTCAGAATAGACAATTTCCATGGCCCGACCACCTAACACATAGCTAGGACGCACAACCACAGGATAACCAATCCGTTTAGCCACTATTAACGCATCTTCATAACTTCTAGCAATACCATTAGGCGGTTGGGCAATATTCAACTTTTGCAAAATCTTCTCAAACCGTTCCCGGTTTTCTGCCATATCAATAGAATCGGGAGATGTACCCCAAATTTGGGTACTTCTGTTCCCTGTTCCCTGTTCCCTGTTCCCTAATTCTTGTAAATACTGTTGTAGGGGAACGGCTAATTTTAAAGGGGTTTGTCCACCAAATTGGATGATGATACCAACAGGGTTTTCGGCTTCAATGATGTTGAGAACGTCTTCTTTAGTTAGGGGTTCAAAATAGAGGCGATCGCTGGTATCGTAATCTGTAGAAACTGTCTCTGGGTTAGAGTTCACCATGATCGTCTCATAACCAGCAGCTTTTAAAGCATAGGCCGCATGACAGCAACAATAGTCAAACTCAATCCCCTGACCGATGCGGTTGGGACCACCACCCAAAATCATCACCTTGGGTTTATCGGTGGGTAAAACTTCCGTTTCCTCTTCGTAGGTAGAATAATAGTAAGGTGTGAAGGCTTCAAACTCCGCCGCGCAGGTATCCACAGTTTTGTAAACAGGGATCACACTTAATTGTTGACGATAGGCTCTAACTTCATCTTCCTTGGTTTTGGCACAGTAGGCAATTTGGCGATCGCTAAATCCATTCCGCTTCACCTCATACATTTGTTCTTTTGTCAACTCCTGTAAAGGAGTGCGTTTTAAGAACTTCTCAATTTCCAAAATTTGCTGTAACTTATCCAAAAACCAAGGATCAATAGCTGTCAGTTCGTAAATCTCATCATTTGTAATTCCCAACTGCATCGCATGACGCAACGCAAAGATCCGTTCTGGGTTTGGTGTCCGTAACTGGGCGCGAATTTGTTCACCACTGGGTAATTTTTCCGGTTTGTCTGCACCCCAGCCAGCACGTCCTGTTTCTAAGGAACGCAGGGCTTTTTGGAAAGACTCATTAAAAGTCCTACCAATAGCCATAGCTTCCCCTACAGACTTCATCTGTGTTGTCAACACCGGATCAGAACCAGGGAATTTTTCAAAGGCAAAGCGGGGAATTTTGGTGACTACATAGTCAATAGTTGGTTCAAAGGAAGCGGGGGTTTTTTTGGTGATGTCGTTTTTAATTTCATCTAAGGTATAACCCACGGCTAATTTAGCGGCTATTTTCGCTATCGGAAAACCTGTTGCTTTAGAAGCTAAAGCCGAACTACGAGACACACGGGGGTTCATTTCAATTACTACCACATCCCCGTTGGTGGGATTAACCGCAAACTGAATATTAGAACCGCCGGTTTCTACCCCAATTTCTCGGATAATTTTAATCGCCATATCCCGCAACCGTTGATATTCTTTATCGGTGAGGGTTTGGGCAGGGGCAACGGTGATAGAATCTCCTGTATGTATGCCCATCGGATCTAAGTTTTCGATGGAACAGATAATGACGACGTTATCTGCTAAGTCCCGCATTACTTCTAATTCATATTCTTTCCAACCTAACAAAGATTGATCTATGAGAATTTGAGAAACAGGACTAGCATCAATCCCCACTTGGGACATGATTTCAAATTCTTCTTTGTTATAGGCAATACCGCCTCCTGTACCACCCATAGTGAAGGCTGGACGGATAATTAAAGGATATGATCCGATCCGATCTGCGATCGCTTTGGCTTCTGCTAAGGTGGAAGCTGTACCACTAGGACAGACGTTCACCCCGATTTTCTCCATCGCTTCGTTAAACAGTTTCCTGTCTTCGGCTTTTTCAATAGCCGGTAATTTCGCACCAATTAACTCAACGTTATACTCATCTAAAACGCCGTTTTTTGCTAAAGCTACGGCAATATTTAAAGCGGTTTGTCCACCCATTGTCGGTAAAAGGGCATCAGGACGTTCTTTAGCAATAACTTTTGCAACTATTTCTGGTGTCAGTGGTTCAATATAGGTGCGATCAGCTGTTTCTGGATCAGTCATAATTGTGGCTGGGTTAGAGTTAACCAGCACCACTTCATAGCCTTCTTCCCGTAAGGCTTTACAGGCTTGAGTTCCAGAGTAGTCGAATTCACAGGCTTGGCCAATGACAATTGGACCAGAACCTAACAGGAGAATTTTGCGGATATCTTGGCGACGAGGCATAGTTTTTACTTTAGATTAAGACAATACAAATCTTGACTATTTTACGGGTCTTTCACCTAGTCTTTCTATTTATTATCCAGTGTTCTGGGTTCTAATCACTGGGTGTGAAGGAATGAACCACTCAAGTATGCAAATCACGCAAAAATTAGGTTTAAGTAATTAAACGCAGATGCACGCAATTAAACGCAGATGTTAGAGGATGATATTTTTCCTGATTGTTTTGCAATTATACGAATGTTTATTTCATAATCATCATATTTATTGGCTGTTTTTTAGCAATTATTTCTATCTGGGTTCTGGGTGATAAGTTTTTTGGGAATTTATTCTTAATAAGAGCTTGATTGGATTTTTTGATGTTTGAATTTAGACCTATTTATAAAATCTGGACAGATTGTTATTGCAATTTTTTCTCATCCAAAAATGCTCAAGATTTTCAGTTAGTAATTATTGGGAATTTTACTTAATCACAAGTTATCTTTTTGCCCAAAAATTAAAAACGGCAGATAGGTATAAAAAATCCTATCCGCCTAAGTAAAAAAATTATTTTCTGATAGCTAATTAAGCTAAATTTTGCATCTTTCTAAAAGCAGTAATTTAAGCTTAGGTTAAGTTTAGTTTGTGGCAGGTTGAACAAAACCCAATGTTAAACTATCTTTAGCCAAGAAATGTGCTAAATGGTACGCTCTTTCTTCAGTCTTTAGCAGGATTTTTTCATAAAGATATCTTGTACCACGGTCGCCTAAACTCTCAGCTTGAGTGGCTTGACGACGAATTAATTGAATCATGGCTTGTTCTGCTACTAGGTCATTTTCTACCATCTTCCGGGAAGAAAATGTACCATCTACTTCTGGTTCAAAGCAGCATAATTCGGCTAATTTGCTGAAACTGGCTACGGGTACACCGCCTAAACCATTTAAACGTTCGCCAATTTCATGGATGTGATCTTGAATTTCTTGGTAACTGGCGTTAAAAAATTCATGGAGTGAATAAAATTCCGCACCTTCAACTACAAAATGATGCTTTTGGTACTGTAAATATAGTGCTTGAAAACTAGCCAATGCAACGTTAAATCCTTCTACTACTGGCGCAGTAACACTATGATCTAGTAATACAGGATTGTCATATACTTGACCGAAGTTTTGTAAAATAGTTTGAGTATCAGACATGGTTCTCCTCGTTTTTTAGCAGTTGTGATTTTTAGCTGCTAATTTTTTATATCTTAACATTTAAAAAATTCTATGCAACACAATTAAATTTGAGACAATTTGAAAATTTTAATTGTTATGAGTGTTCTTTTTGAATCTTAAAACTCCTCAATCCTGACAATTTATCTGTATTGGTATTCTTTATATCTTGACTATATCTACAAAATATGAAGCAGAACTGGTAAAACTTTCCTGCAAATCTTTTGCAAATTTAATGACAATAATTTGCACTTGCGCTATCCTGATTTGTAAGGTTCAAGTCCGACAAGCTCCTGAATTACAGAGGTAAGTTTGTTGTGCTTACTGCAATTTTGTTGCACTTTGGGGTTAATTATCTTGAAATCTTGGGGTTCAGAAACAGGAATCAGGCAAATTGTTGAGGTGAATTGGGCAGACCGTTGGCAAGTTTATCAACGCTTAAACGAGTTAGATATTCCTTGTTGCTGTGAAACTAACCAGCCATTGCAAGTAGAAGTTACAAACCCTCAAATAGCTGTTCAATTTTGGAGTGTGATGCGACATTTTACAGCTTCTCGTCAAGACTTAATTTGCAGATTGGAACATTGTTGGCGTATTCGTTACCAAACGTTTTGATTTATAATGTTGTTTTCTTTCTTTGCGGTTAGTTTATCTGTGGTGAAACAATGAGTATGTATCCCAGTGTAGAAGTATCCGAATTTTGCCTTGAAGGTAGATTTTTAGATTTTGTGATCAAAGATGGTTATAAGTTAAAAGGCTTGTTACTATCCACTGCGGATGGTGAACACTATATAAAATTAGCTAAACATTTACGGACAGCTTTTGATTTGCGTTTACCCCGTGGGACTTGGTTACAAGTTATAGGTACAAAAAAGCATCACTACAAAAAGGATCAGGTAACGCTTAAAGCTGAACGAATCATGGCTGCCAGTTCTCAGGTAACAGTAGCTGCACCATCTCCAAACCAATCTAAAGTACAGAAAAAGCAGACCATATTAATGTGTCAAAAGTCAGATTGTATGAAGCGTGGTGGGAAGACATTGTGCCAGGTATTGGCATCTGAGTTAAGCGATCGCGGTTTACAAGATACAGTTGATATCAAAGGGACTGGTTGTATGAAAAAATGCAAGGCTGGACCAAATATAGTTATGCCTGATAAAACCCGTTATACGCAGGTTAAACCTTCACAAGTTGCTATTTTAGTAGATAAGCATTTTGGTGAAGAAGCAGTAATTATTAGTAATCAGCTATCATCAGTCAGCCAATAACCTGAGCAAATTTCATCGGGTGTAGAGTGGAGATGTAATTCATGATGGAGTGTCAACTCTCCTGTCTTCTGAACTCCTTTCAAAGAATTGAAAATCGTGGGATAATGAACAGTCACAGTAGCAGATAAATCCAGTCAAAAGTTGAAATTGAATAACTTCTGACTTCTCAAATCCTGAAACTGCCAAAATCCCTAACTCCTATAATTTATGTCTCTATCTAACGCAATACCAGCTTTACTTGTATTAGCAGATGGCACTGCTTATCGTGGATGGTCATTTGGTGCTTTGGGAACGACCATTGGCGAAGTGGTATTTAATACTGGAATGACTGGATATCAAGAAGTATTAACAGATCCTAGTTATACAGGTCAAATTGTTATTTTTACCTATCCAGAATTGGGAAATACGGGAGTTAATCCAGAAGACGAAGAGTCAGTTAAACCCCATGTGAAAGGTGCGATCGCTCGAAATATCTGTCATCAGCCCAGTAACTGGCGCTCTACACAATCCTTACCAGATTACCTCAAGCAGTATGAAATTCCTGGTATTTTTGGTATTGATACCCGCGCTCTCACCCGGAAAATTCGGATGTACGGAGCTATGAATGGTGGTATTTCCACATCTATTTTAGATGAAAATGAATTACTGGCAATGGTACAAGCTGCCCCCAACATGAAAGGTTTGAATCTTGTCCAGGAAGTCACTACCCCAAGTATGTATGAATGGTCAGAGGCTACCACAAATGATTGGGAATTTAACCCAGAAGCTATAGCTAAAATCGGCGCAAGTTTCACCGTTGTTGCTTTAGACTTTGGTGTGAAACGGAATATTCTCAAGCGTTTAGCTAGTTATGGTTGTCGGGTGATAGTTGTTCCTGCCAATACACCAGCGGAGGAAATTCTTAAATATAATCCAGACGGAATATTTCTTTCCAATGGGCCTGGTGATCCCGCCGCAGTAACAGCAGGAATTAACACCGCCAAAGCATTATTAGAAAGCAAAAAACCCATGTTTGGTATTTGCATGGGACACCAAATTTTGGGTCACGCTTTAGGAGCAAAAACCTTTAAACTTAAATTTGGACATCGCGGTTTAAATCAACCGGCAGGTTTACAACAAAGGGTAGAAATCACCAGCCAAAATCACAGTTTTGCTATTGATCCGGATTCATTACCATCTACAGTTGTAGAGGTTAGTCATCTGAACTTAAATGATCATACTGTCGCTGGGGTACGTCACAAGTCTCTACCTGTATTTTCAGTACAGTATCACCCAGAGGCTAGTCCGGGACCCCATGATGCTGATTACTTATTTGAGCAATTTGTGCTAGAAATGCAAACAGCACGTCAAACAGCGATCACTTAAGTTAATCACAGAAAAAATGGGTAATGGGTAATGGGTAATGGGTAATGGGTAATGGGTAATGGGTAATGGGTAAAAGTCTTTTCCAATCACCAGTCACCAGTCACCGATTACCAACCTAGACAACTTATGTCAAAACCATATATACTTGAGCGTTTACTTTCAGTTAAGAGGATGAGGAGGGAGTTATTGCTGAACCACTGAATATCACCGTGAGCCTGAGAGGTACTCGCGAAGTCCGGGATAACTGTCAACTATTCCGCCTCACAGGTTTGTTAGACGCTTTTTCAGAGCCGACATTTCGTAAGGTACTGAGCAATAAAATTGATGAAGGCCCAAAAAATATTATTTTGGATCTCTCTCAAATAGACTTTATTGATAGCTCTGGTTTAGGTGCGCTGGTACAACTAGCCAAGCAAGCTCAAACCGCAAGTGGCTCTTTGCAAATTGTCACAAACGCCCGTGTAACACAAACAGTTAAGCTTGTTCGCTTGGAGAAATTTCTCTCCCTGCAAAACACAGTAGAAACGGCTCTGGACAACGTAAAGTCGTCTTGATTGCTTGAGCAAAGAAAATCAATGCGACTATTCTGATGAGAAAGGGGAAGATGAGAGCAAAGTATCGTATTACTTCTTCATCCTCCCTCATCTCTGTGAAATCATAACTTTTACTCCAAAGGTAGAATATATAGTTTAGTTTAAGTAATATTTATTAGTGTTGAATGTGCTAGGTATGATATACTAAAATGCTGCACAAAAAATAAATGTTCGTAAAATTAATCGTAAGAATTCAGAAGTCAGGAAACAGTAAGAGTTTAGCAATAAACCTTGCCCATTTTCCCCGCACAAAAGTTAGTTAGAATATTTAATCAATCAGTAGATAATCAAATACTGGTTTTTGACGTAATTGTTAAAAAGCTGACTGCTGCAAGCTGATAGCTGAATGCTTACAAATAATCTTGCCATTATTATTAGGTTAAGGAATGATGAACTGGTGAACCCCAAGGAGGAAGAACCTAAGAATGTAGGAGATGAAACTGCCATTCAGAATTCATCAGACATTCCAGCATTGTTGGTAAACATAAATCAACCACCCCAATCTTTATCACAGGCACAAGTACGACAAATCTCTCCTTCTGCCCTAGCTTATTTGGGGGATGCAATTTATGAACTATATGTTAGAATGTTTTTTCTGTGGCCACAGCAAAGGCCAGAAATATACCACAAATTGGTAGTAGCCCAGGTCAGAGCAGAAACACAAGCCCTACAATTGCGATTGCTAACTCCCCATTTAAGGAGTAACGAGCTAGAAATTATCCGCCGTGGTCGTAATGCTGCCACAGGCCGCCCTAAGCGACTTAATCCTGAAATTTACCAACAAGCCACAAGTCTAGAAACCTTAGTTGGCTATCTATATCTCACCGATTATCCCCGTTTACAAGAACTATTACAAAAACTCCATCTAGAGAAATAGTCAGTAGCTCAATCTCCCGATAGGAAAATCATCTGTAGTGGTTCACTAAATTGAGGTAATTGTGATGCTCACCAATTTTATCAATTCAATAATCCCATGACTAACCAACCGAAAAAAATCAATCACCCAGACAAACCAAAACGTAGCCAACCTATAAAAATCAAAGGTAAGCGCGTTATCAATCCCATTCGTAATCACAGTAACGCCGAAGTCAAGCCGATTTCTCGCAAACCTCGGCTATCTCACCATTCCTCCCAACCATCTTCAGAAATTAAACCCCCTGAAGATAATGATATGATTTATGGCCGTCACCCGGTCTTAACAGCCCTAGAAAATCAACGTAATCTCAACCGAATTTGGATTACTTCTCGTCTGCGTTATGATCCTCGCTTTCATCATTTGATTCTCCAAGCTAAGGATAATGGCACAGTCATTGATGAAGTTGAACCTAAGCGTTTAGATCAAATTACTGATGGGGCAAATCATCAAGGTATAGCAGCTCAGGTTGCTCCCTATGCTTATTTAGAATTAGAAGATTTAATTACACAAGCAAAAACCGTCACTGATCCCGTGATTGTAGTTGCTGATGGGATCACTGATCCTCATAACTTGGGGGCAATTATCCGCACCGCCGAAGCAATAGGCGCGCAAGGATTAGTAATTCCCCAAAGAAGGGCTGCGGGAATCACTTCTTCTGTTGTCAAAGTGGCAGCAGGTGCTTTAGAAAACTTTTCTGTTTCTAGAGTCGTAAATCTTAGCCGTTCTTTAGAACAACTCAAAGAAGCTGGTTTTTGGATTTATGGAACAGCGGTTACAGGTAGTGAACCCATACATACAGTCAAATTTAGTGGGCCGATTGTTTTAGTCATCGGTGGTGAAGGCGAAGGTCTGAGTATGTTGACACAACGTTCCTGTGATGTTTTAGTCTCCATTCCCTTACAGGGTAAGACTCCTAGCCTTAATGCCTCCGTAGCATCAGGTATGGCTCTTTATGAAATTTATCGCCAAAGGTTGCTAAATACTCATTATCTTGATAGATTACACACATTTTCCTGCAAAAAATAAACCTAAAAGAGTATAAAGAAGGTAAAACAGAATCAATTTCACATATTCTTTAACACCCAGAAAACGTTTATAAATTGGTGAAAACCATGCAAACTATTTGGCATAATCTTAAAGAAGGGCTAATTAGCTTATCTAACGGTCTTGGCTTCGCTTGGTGGGTGGAGATTGTCACCCAAAGTCCTAGTTGCACATACTACTTTGGCCCATTTATCAGCTCGGTAGATGCAAACTTGGCTAGCAAAGGGTATGTGGAGGATTTAGAAACTGAAGGAGCGCAAGGCATTATAGTCAATGTCAAGCGTTGTAAACCTTATGTTTTAACAATTGCTGAAGACCTGGGGGAAAGGATTGACCGTAAAGTAAAGCCTGCCTTTAGCGGTCAAATGTAAGATAAATCCATAGGCTGTCATCGTTCCTGGGTTGATTTTTAGTTAATTCTGGGAACGATAAACAACATCCCAAATTTTTCCCAAATTTTTAAGTGACAGGTAACAAGAAGCCTAATTACGAATGACCAAAAGAATGGGATACAAGCCCCGTCCTTCTAGGACGGCTTTATGGTAAAATTTAGGTATAGTCGCCATAGGGCATTGGGAGACTCTAAACGGACATGGAGGGACGGTAAGACCACTTGTGGCGCATCCCAGCGAAGTGTCAAGGAATCCTCGCTCCTTTAGGACGAGGAGGTATGTCAAAAATTACTTCTGGATGTGCTTCTAACCAATGGTCAATATCGCCTAGTAACTGTTGGGGTATTTCCCAAGGGAAGAGATGGGCTGTGTTGGGGTAAGATTGCCATTGGGAGTTTTTTAGATGTTTTGCTGTTTCTAAACTAGAAGCAGCTGTAATGTGACGATCTTCATCCCCAGCTAGTACCAAACTCGGACATGGGATTTTTTCTAGGTCTGGTAATCGGTTATATCCGGTTTTAATGGCACTGTAGAGAGCGCGAGTGGCATAGTTAGAAGTTTGTAAATAAGCTGGTACAGCTTCCTTAGCAATATAACTGTAAGCTGTGGGTGTATGCTGTTGAATCAAATAACGAAATAGCGATCGCTTGCCAAAGGTTTCAATATTCCAAAACCAACCAGGTTTAATATAGTTTAATATTCCTGCCACACCAGTATAAACATTATCCTGCCAAGAGATAGGCGGATGACTTCCCCAGGGTTTAGCGGAGGTTGCAACTAAAATTAGCCCTGTGACTCGTTCGGGTAAACGCAATGCTAATTCCATTGCCAAAATTCCCCCCAATGACCAACCAACCACTAAACATTTTTCTATCTCCAAGCTATCTAGGAGGGCTTCTAAGTCCTCTAAATGGTCGTGCATATTAAAATCTTCGTTACAGTGACTTTTGCCATAGCCACGCAAATCTGGAGCAAGGGTTTGAAAGCGTTTTGATAAATGATCAGTAAAAACAGAAACATTACGTCCACTGCCAGGATGACCATGTAAAGCAAGTATAGGAAATCCTCGACCTTGAATGTAAACATGAAGAGGTTGATGATTCATAATTCGGGCTTACTAAAAAAGTTCAGGGGGTGACAAGGGTGCTAAACAGGTTCTTTCATAAGGGATAGAGCCTGAAAGCCGGGTTAAAAAAATAGGCGTTTATGAGGCTTGAGATTGATTAAGTTCAGAGCTAAATCAGCCCATAATTCCATCCCATAAATCCATATTCAAGCTGGTGTTAAATATTGTGTATGTAGTTAATACAATTAGTAACAACAATAAATAAAATAGAATATCTTACTGAAATAAAATATTACTAATTACGGGAATATTACCCAAACCTGGAATAATGATAGGTTTAATCTCCGGTAATCTTTGAATAGGATTGATTAATTGATGAAGCTTTTTAATCCGGAAGACTGCTTAATTTTAGTAGTTGATGATGTGAAAATGAATTTACAAATCATGGCCAACATTTTAGATAAAGAAGGTTATGAGGTAACTTTAGCTTCTAATGGTTATCAAGCCTTAGAGCGTGTTTATTCGGCCCAACCAGATTTAATTTTACTAGATTTGATGATGCCAGAAATAAATGGTTTAGAAGTATGTGAAAAAATTCAATGTAATCCAGAATTAGCAGATATTCCCATTATTTTTCTTTCTGCAAGTCAAGAGCAAGATCATTTACTTAAAGCCTTTGAGAAAGGAGCAGTTGATTATCTGACAAAACCTTTTAATACTGGCGAACTTTTGGCTAGGGTAAAAATGCACTTGGAATTAAAATATTCGCGACAAAAATTAAAAAAACTACTAGAAGAACAAGTAGCATTAGTTCAACAATTAGAGAAGTTAGCTAATACAGATACGTTAACAGGAATTTGGAATCGTCGTTATCTTTTAATAGTAGCAGAACAAGAAATAAAACGTAGTCAGAGATATAATTTTTCCTTTTCCGTACTCTTAATAGATATTGATAAGTTTAAAAAAATCAATGATACCTACGGACATAATGTAGGTGATGAAGTAATTATTTTTATGACTCAAATAGTCATTAATAATTTACGTAAACCAGATTGTTTTGGCAGATTTGGTGGTGAGGAATTTGTCGTATTACTACCAGAAACAGATACAGATGAAGCTTTAATAGTAGCTGAAAGAATTAGAACCAGTATTCAAAATCAATCTATCACTGTTGAAGATAAACAAGTGTCAATAACGATCAGTATTGGTGTGTCTGGTTATCATTTGGGAGATAAGACCATTGACACTATGATTCAACGAGCAGATCAGGCACTTTATCAAGCAAAAAATCAAGGACGTAACCGAGTAATTATACATCATATTGATTAAATTACTGTTAGCTTTTGAGCAATTATACGAAAATCTATTAGATGATAATCTACTAGTTAATCAAATATGCTGACTCCTGAATTCTTACAAATTGCTGACTGCTATATCAGAGATTCTATGGCTTGTCGTACTGATGGAAACTGCTCTACAATCCCAGGTATTTCGTCTATATCAAAAGTATCTAACTTAGTTTGCAAATTCTCTGCATAATCTGATAATAAATCACACTGATGTTCTTTTCCCCAAGTTTTTAGCAACTGGATAAACTGCTTCATTTCACGGATTTTAAAGGTTTTACGTACATTCTGCCATGTTGTTTCTTCTTGCTGTTTTAACTTGAGTAATAATTCATCTACATTCACATAAATATTTAATGATTGTAATTTTTTCTGACTATTATTTAAGCTATTGAAGTGATGCTCAGTTTCAATATTTACTATCGGTGCTAAATGTTTCTTGAGTTCTTTAACAAGTTGGACACAACTAACAGGTTTATATAAAAATCCTTCGCAAATTTGCTCAAGTTCATATTTATCTTCAGGTTGAGAGGAAGCAGTCAAAATAATGATAGGAATACGTTTAGTTTTTTCATTTTGCTTGAGATACTGTGCAGCTTCTTTTCCATCTATTACAGGCATTCTTAAATCTAGTAAAATCAAATCTGGATTATATATTTCTAATAAATCAATGGCTTGTTTTCCATCTTCTGCTAATAAAATTTGGTGATGTGTTTGATGAAAATATGCCTGAATTAAGTTCCGATTTGATACCACATCATCTACAGCTAAAATTGTACTGGGGGTAAACTGGTTTAAATCATAGTCAAGTGATGATTGTGTAACTATTTCTTTTAACTCAGTGGTAGGTGAAACTGCGGGAAAAACAAAAGTGAAAATACTACCTTGTCCTAATTCACTTTGGAGTGTAATTATTCCCCCCATCATATTCATTAATCGCTTAGTTATCGCTAGTCCTAAACCTGTACCCCCATATTTGCGATTGCTCTTACTTGAACTTTGAAAAAATGCCTCAAAAATACTTTGTTGTTGTTCACGAGCAATACCAATACCTGTATCCTCAACAGCAATTTCTAACCAAACTTTTTCTTCTGTGTCTGTCAAATAAAATTGGCAACGAATATGTATTTTAATATAGCCTGATTCTGTAAATTTGATAGCATTCCCAACAACATTAAAGAGAATCTGTCGTAAACGGACTTGATCAATATAAATAAATTGAGGGATTTCCTCCTCAATATTTGATTGCAAAATGATATTTTTTTCTATAGCATTGAGACTAAATATTTGTAATATTTCTGCAATTAATTCTCGTAAATTAACAGGTTCATAGTAAAGTTCTAGTTTACCTGCTTCAATTTTAGATAGGTCAAGAATATCATTAATTAATGCCAGTAAAGTTTTACCACTGGAGGTAATAGCTTGAATATAAGAAACTATATCCGGTTTTATGACCTCCGATTTTAATAAATCGGCAAAACCCAAAATAGCATTCATCGGTGTGCGGATTTCGTGACTCATATTAGCCAGAAATTCGCTTTTAGCTTGGTTAGCTGTTTCCGCTTCCTGTTTTGCCTGCTCTAGAGCTAAATTTTTCAAGTTTAGTTCCTGTTCAGCTTGTTTGCGCGCTGTGATATCCATCAAAGTCCCGAAGTAATGAACAACTTCACCTGCTGGATTTTGTGCAGCCACTGCTTGAGCAGATACCCAAACTATTTCTCCATCAGGCCTACAGACACGGTATTCCATTGAGAAATAACCACTTTTTTGAGTAGAATTATTCCACTCAGTCAAAATGTTTTCCCGATCATCGGGATGAAGTGTTTTTTCCCATCCTTCATCCATGGCTTCTAGGGCAGAAATTCCAGTTAATTCTGACCAATGAGGATTAACATATAAGCATTTACTCTGTTCGTCTGCTTGGAAAATACCGACGGGTGCATGAGTGACTAAAATTCTGTACTGTTGTTCACTATCGGCTAAAAGTTGGTTACTTTGACTTTGGGTTTGTAATTTGCTGTTATTGTCGCTTACTTGTGCTTGCAAATCAGAATTGAGGCGTTGAAGTAAATGTATTTTTTCATTTTCTAGTCTTTCTACCTGCTGTTGCAAGATGTCAATAATTTGGTGTAGTTCTTTAATATCTACAGCCCGTAAAATATTTGTCTGGGTTAAAATTCCGACTAAATTACCCTCTTTGTTAGTCACTACCAATTGCCGCACATTTTGTTGCTGCATTTTTTGATGGGTTTCCCAGAGAGAATCATCAAGATTAACAAAAAGCACAGGGGAACTCATTACTTGTCCGGCTTTTAGTTCCCTCAAGTTAATTTGTAAATGTTGGAATTTAACAATATCCTGTTCTGTAATAATTCCTACAGGCTGGATGTTTCCAGGTTTATTTCCAGGTTTACATTCATTACCAATAACTACACAACTTACATGATGAGAAGCCATAATTTGTGCTAATTCCAGTACCGTAGCTGTGGGAGGAGCATGAATGACATTTTCTGCCATTACTTCTCTGACATAACAACACTTGAGTAAATCTGCTGGTTGTAGGACACTGTGAATACTTGATGGTGTGACTAAACCTACTGGTTGCTTCTGTGAGTTGATAACTGGTAAATGACGAATTTTATGTTTATGTAGGAGGTTAAGCGCTGTCATTATTTCTTGCACTGCTGATTCTTGACAGGTGATCAACTCCCTAGTCATGACTTCGTGAACTTTCGTTTCTCGAAAATTACGTTGTTGTGCTGATAATTTCACTAAATCTCGTTCTGTTAACAGACCAACAAGTTGCTGGTTGTCCACGACTAAAACGCAAGTAGGGCGTGGGGATCCACTGGTAGCAGCGTCAACCACTAAACTCATAATTTGTAATACTTCCAGTAAACTGGCATTGGGGCCGACTGTTGCAAAATGACGCTGAATAAATTTGTTAACGTGCTGATTTGGTAGAGGATTTGCAGATTTCATGATCAAACCCAGAAGTTGCGTTTAGTTTATTTATTCTTTTTTTGAATATTTTTCCCACAATGCTGCTTTAGTTTAACATATGGTGATAGCTTGAGAAAATTGGATGCAAACTCTGGCAGAAGTCCCTAATCATTTACGAGTTTGTCATAGTTAAATTAACTAAATTGTTGGGCATAAAATCGTGCATATCTCCCTGCTAGATTTAATAATTCTTGGTGATTTCCTGATTCGACTATTTGCCCTTTTTCTAAGACTAAAATGCGATCGCATTTTCTGACTGTGGATAATCTATGTGCGATAATTAACACGGTTCGATTTGCCATTAATCTTTCTAAAGCCTCTTGTACTAAGGCTTCTGATTCTGAATCTAAGGCTGATGTTGCTTCATCAAGTATTAAAATTTGTGGGTTTAATAGTACAGCACGGGCGATCGCTATTCTTTGTCTTTGTCCTCCTGATAAGTTGACACCACGCTCACCTACCCAAGTTTGATAACCTTCTGGTAGTTCCATAATAAATTTATGGGCGTTAGCAATTTCAGCCGCTGCTTCCACTGCGGCCATCTCAAAAGTATTTTGTCCAAAGGCAATATTTTGGGCAATAGTTCCGGAAAACATAATTGTTTCTTGGGGAACTATACCAATGTTTTTTCTTAAGCTATTTAAGGTGACATCCCGAATATTGACATCATCTATAAAAATCTCGCCAATTTCGGGATCATAAAATCTGGGTAACAGATTCACAAATGTGGTTTTACCAGCACCGGAAGCACCAACTAAGGCGATCGCTTCTCCAGGATTTACTACTAAACTAATATTATTTAATACTAACTCTCCTGGTTTATAAGCAAAGGTAACATGACGATATTCCACTTTACCATTCACAGATGGGAGAGTAATGGCAATAGGATTTTCTAATACTGTTGGCTGAATAGCTAATAATTCAAATACCCGATCAACGGAAGCTTCACCTTGTTTAAATTCATTATAATTATTGGTAGTATGACCGATCGGATCAATTAACAAGGCTGCTGCTGCTAAATAACTAAAAAATTCTCCTACGGTTAAATTATTTTGGGAAATCTGCCAAGTTCCCACCATTAATAAAGATAAAGCACTCACAGCTTCTAAAAATCCCACAATGGGAATTTGAATGGCTTTTAATTTTTCGGCTGAATATTTAGCCTTTAAAGTTCTTTCTGCTTCATGACTAAATCTAGCAATTTCATAATTTTCGGCGGCAAAAGCTTGAATTAAACGAATGCCACTAAAAACTTCTGTTAAAATAGCAGATAAATCAGAAATTCGATTTTGACTTTTGAGCGAATATTTCCGTAAACGTTCCCCAAACCAACCAATTAAAACTCCCATAATTGGGGCAACAATCACAGTAGCTAAGGTTAGTTGCCAATTTAAATAAATCATGTAAATGGGAATTGCTATTAACTGCAAAACACAGGGAATAAAATCATGAAAAAGCTTATTGACAACTTCCCCAACTCTGTCTACATCTTCCGTGAGACGATAGGATAAATCACCAGCTTTTGCAGTTTCAAAATAGCTAAGATTGAGTTTTTGTAAATGTGCGTAAACCTGTTGACGGAGATAAAAAGCAACCCTTAAAGCTGTCCGTGCCATATATAAATCTTGTACAGATTGAAAAAAACCACGGACAAGAAATACTAAAGCACAGATACCCGTTAATTGGGCGATCGCCACCACATTCCCCTCACCAAAGGGAACAGCCAATTTACCCGCCACATTAATCAGCGTTAAGGTAGCCAGCACATAGCCAATAATACCAACAAACCCCTTAGCGACATTTTCCCACTGCTTACGGATGTAGGGTAATAGTAACCAATAATTAGAACGTGTTTTCAAAGAGTCATTAGTCATTAGTTATTTTATTAGTTATTAATCATTAGTTATTAGTCATTAGTTATTAGTCATTGGGTTATTTACCTCCCCATCTTCCCATCTTCTACCTACCTAACCAAGTCTTGATTATATCTAGCAGACTAGAACCACCCCAGATAAAAGCGAATAAAATTGATGTAGTTAAAATTCCACCTATTAAACATAGAACTAAACCACCCAAACTAATAGCACCATCATCCTCCGACAAGCCAAAGGCAGTCACAAAAACACCTATTGCTGGTAAAGTATTAGTCCCAGGGATAGGAATCATCATAGAAATAGCCATCAGAGCAATCATACAGCCAATAATGATTCTACCGGCTAAACCAGTACAAATGTAGGATAAACGAGGACGAGCGATCCCTTCAATTCTTCGCAACCAAGGAAGTCCCGCTTTCATAAACCCCTGTACAGTAGAAAGTTGCATTTGATGATTAAGCATTTTTGACGGTAGCCAGGGAGTTTTTGCACCTGCAATTAACTGTACTGCTAAAATAAAAATGAGAATCCCAAAAGGAATAGAATAACCAGGTGCAGGGACTGGTAAAGCCGAAGGTAGAGACAGAATAATTAACAAAAACCCAAAAATTCTCTCCTTAGCCAGCAGTAAAATATCTGCTAAACTTACCTTTTCTGGTCTTTCTTCTTCAAAAAAATAGCGTTGTAATTCCTGGGAAAGTTTAGCCATAAATGATTTTAATGATTTTGTTGATTACTAAGACAGAAATTCTAACCTTTTTTAACTCTATTTTCTTTGATTAGATGCAGAATTGACGGCAATAAAGAAATCACAATAATTAAACCTATTATTGGTAACAGATACTTATCTAGCTGTTCTGCGGGTAAATATCTACCCAGGAAAAAACCTAAAAAAGTTATGCCAAATGTCCAGAAAAAACCGCCAATGAGGTTGTAAGAAAAAAATTGGCGGTAGTTCATAGAACCAATACCAGCAACAATGGGTGCAAAAGTCCGAACAATAGGAACAAATCTGGCGAAAACGATAGTTTTTATACCATGTTTTTGATAAAAATTTTGTGTTTTAATAATATGTTTTTTATGAAAAAATAATGAATCTTCTTTTTGAAATAGTTTTTTACCCAATTTGTTGCCAGTGATATAGCCAACCGTATCGCCTAAAACAGCACAGATAAAAGCACCAACAATTAAAATCCAAATATTCAATAAATGCTGAGAAGCAACAAATCCAGCCGTAAAAAGTAGACTGTCACCAGGCAGAAAAAAACCAAATAGTAAGCCCGATTCTGCAAAAATAATTCCCCAGATTCCAAAATAACCCAGTGATTTAATTAATTGTAGTAAATCAAAGTGCATATAATCATACTCACCCAAAAAGTTGTATCCAAAATCTTAACGTTATGTAATTTGAAAAAATAAAAATTTTTATTAAGTTTAGAACAAGATATCTGAGATTAAGTAGGGGTGACTGAATCAACCGAGAACCTTTATAAATCAAGGAATTGAGAGTTATCAGCAGGGGATAAAATAAAAATAAGAAATAGTGGTACTCGGAAAAATTTAATACTTTTTTGGGTTGTTGATCACTCTGGAAAATACTGAAATTTCTTCTAGTTCCCCGATATCCTTGATATCCTGATTTCTGAATATCCTACTCTCCCAAGACGGTTATCAGATAACAGTTATCAGATAACAGTTATTAGATAATAAACCAAGTTACTGGTTATAACAGTGATAAGCAAGAAAGAGGCTGAGGATGTGAGGAAGAAAAACAACTTTCGCCTACTGACTCCTGATGATGTTAAAAGTTTCAAAAACTAAAAAGATAAATTGTCAGAAGTTAGATATTCTATTGCTGGAAGTAGGCTATGTAATGATAAAGTCATGAACAAAACGGTTGAAATTTTACCGGATTTACCGGCATTAGTAGCACGGGGACTAGATTTAATTCTATCCAAGTTGGCAACTGCCATTCAAGAAAGGGGGCAATTTAGCATTGCTTTATCTGGTGGTAGCACACCTAAACCTTTATATGAAGCAATAGGTAATCAAAACCTACCTTGGGATAAAATTCATGTTTTTTGGGGTGATGAACGTTATGTTCCAGCAGATCACCCTGATAGCAATGAACTAATGGCACGTCGTGCATGGTTAGATCGGGTTGCTATTCCAGCAGCTAATATTCATGCCGTGCCAACTTTATCAGGAAATCCAACAGTAGATGCGGCTGAACATGAAAAGCATCTGCAAGCATTTTTCGGTTCTGCTCCAGGAAAATTTCCTCAATTAGATGTAGTTTTATTGGGAATGGGTGATGATGCTCACACTGCATCTCTTTTTCCCCACACAGAAGCTTTAAGTGTAAGCGATCGCTTGGTTACTGTAGGTAACAAAGATGGTAATCCCCGCATTACTTTCACCTACCCATTTATCAATGCTGCCAGAAGTGTAATTTTTTTGGCAGCTGGTGCAAATAAAAGACCTGCGTTAGCCCAAGTTTTTGCTCCAGCAGCTGATGATTTTGCCTATCCATCCCGCTTGATTAAACCTCAAGGAGAATTGATATGGCTGCTAGATCAAGCAGCAGGTTTGGAACTCAAACCATAAATTAGTTCACAGGAAACAGGTGACAGTGAAGAGTCTAAGAACTGACAACTGACCCTTTCTTGTGAGTGATATATTTTACAATAATCTTGAAAAAGGCTTAGATTCATGATCGTCTGCCCAAATTGCAATCATCCTAATCCAGATGGCGCTGTGCAATGCGAAGCTTGTTACACGCCTTTACCAGCAACTACTAGCTGCCCTAGTTGTGGGGCAACTGTACAGGCAGATGCTGCTTTTTGTGGTCAGTGTGGCTACAATTTACATTCTCATGCAGCCCCAGCCTCAGTAGAACCAACAGTGGTGGCAGAAACAATTACTGCTAATGCTCCCGTGGAAGTACCACCTTTGGTTGCACCTGATCCAATGTTAGAACTTTTACAATCTGATCCTTTAGGGGTAGCTGCTCCTGCTACTCCTGCCGCTGCTTCTAATCTACCACCCACAGTAGTCTCACCAGCACCACAACCTATACAAACTCCACCACCTCCAGTACCTACACCTGCACCGGAAGCGGTTGCACCTCCACCACCTCCAGTACCTATACCTGCACCGGAAGCAGTTACACCTCCACCACCTCCAGTACCTACACCTGCACCGGAAGCAGTTACACCTCCACCACCTCCAGTACCTACACCTGCACCGGAAGCAGTTACACCTCCACCACCTCCAGTACCTACACCTGTATCAGAAGCAGAACCAGTAGGTGCATCTAGAACCCAATTACAACAAGTTGTAGCACGGTTATTCCATGTACAAAGTAATCAAGAAATTGAATTACCACAAAACCTGTCTGTAATTCATATAGGCAAGCCTAATGATCGTATTCCTCCAGATATTGATGTGGCGGGATTTTCTAATTCAGAAATTGTCTCACGGGTTCATGCAGATATTCGGATTGAAGGGGGTTCTCACTATATAGAAGATGTGGGTAGTTCCAACGGTACTTACATTAATAATCTACCGCTGTTACCAGGAAATAGACACCGTTTGCGTCCTGGCGATCGCATCAGTTTAGGTAAGGGAGATTTGGTAACTTTCTTATTTCAACTCTCTTAGAGAAATAATTTCCGATAATTCGTAATTGATAATTCGTAATTCGTAATTCATAATGGGTAGTTATAAATTACGGGTTACGAATTATATTATCAAGAATTTTATCTATGAGAGACCCCAAGAATCTAAAAGATTTTCCACCTTTTGCAGAAGCACCCCCAGAATTTGAAAAGATGGGTTTAAACTGGCTGGTGGGAGCAGCAGTTGCTACTGCTATTCTCTGGCAATTTCCCGCTGGTGATTATATTTTATACCCATTTACCATCCTAGCGACTTGGTTTCATGAAATGGGACATGGTTTGATGGCCTTGATGTTAGGGGGAAATTTTCAGAAGTTACTGATTTTCAGTAATGGTTCTGGTGTAGCCAGCTATACTATGCGCTCAGGTTTAGGCCCAATAGGTCCGGCTTTAGTTGCTGCTGCTGGGCCAATGGGTCCACCTATTGCTGGTGCAGCCTTAATTCTGGCCTCTCGTAGTTTTAAAACCGCTTCCCTGAGTTTGAAAATTTTGGGAGGTTTTTTATTATTTTCTACCTTGGTTTGGGTACGTTCTGGATTTGGATTGATCGCAGTTCCCTTGTTGGGTATCGCTATTTTGGCAGTAGCTTTGAAAACTTCTCGTGGGGTACAAGGTTTTACAATTCAATTTTTAGGGGTGCAAGCTTGTGTGAGTACCTACCATCAATTAAATTATTTATTTAGTTATCGTGCTGGACCGTTGGGACTTTCCGATACAGCACAAATGCAAAGATATTTATTTTTACCTTATTGGTTTTGGGGTGGTTTGATGGCTGTACTTTCTTTAGTGATCTTAGTACAGAGTTTGCGGGTTGCTTATCGTTCGCAATGATTGAAGAAACGTAGTTTTCAACAGTCAGCAGTCAGAGGTAAACAAGTAGCGGAAAACCCGCACCAAAACCGCACCAAAACCGCACCAAAAATTTATATTTTAAATGGTGCGTTACATTATTACTAATTAGAAAACATCCTTTTATTACCTGAATTATAAGTATTTCACCGGACAAGATATAAATTACTTGTTACCAAAAATTGCCTATAGAAAGTGATTATGATACCGATGCAAATACGAAAAAAATATATTACAACTGTTCATATAAAACATAAATACAGCGTTCAGTCTTATGAACAAAATAATTAATATTAATTTTGTCAAACCACAGTTTTTCAATATACCCAGTGTTTATAATCTTCCTTTCGTAGTGTAGTAACTGGGAGGATATTTATATGATTGAAATTCTCGCCACACTATCTGCCGGAGCAGCGGCAGGACTAAGATTAGGTATACCCTTGTTGATTATTGGTTTACTACAAGGCGCAAACCTATGGTCTCAAGTGCCAGTTTTATCGCGTATTTCACCTTATGTTTTAGTTGGACTATTAACCAGTTGGTCACTATTTGAACTATTTGCTTCCAAAAGGCTACGTGGGCAAAGAATCATACAAATGATCCAGTTATTTTTATCTCCCATTGTAGGGGCTATTATGGGGTTAGCTGTAGCATCAGCCGCAGAATTACCAAGTTGGATTATTGCCTGTGTTGGTGGTTTATTGGCTTTGGTACTACAACTTGTTCAGTTAGGTTGGTTTTATCGCTTGCGCGGTTTACCAATGTGGGCTGTATTCCTACAAGATAGTTTATGTGTAATTTTGGTACTTTTTGCTGTTGACGCTCCCCAACAAGGTGGACTAATTGCTTTAGTATTACTTTGGTTTGCCATTCACAGTGCTAAACAATGGTATCAGTGGTACTGGGAAAATAGCCAACAGAGGGAGTAAGGTGATGGGGAGAATAAATTACTACCTGTAACCTCTCACCTCTCACCTCTCACCTCTCACCTACTATAAAAGCCCTATGGCGTGGAGTAAACCTCTGCCGGTCAGCATTTCGATCACTAAGGCGATAAAACCTAGCATAGCTATACGGCCATTCCAGACTTCAGCGCTAGTTGTCATTCCCCATTCCCAACGTTCTTGGGGATACATTCTTACCCTTTTTTTCATCTGGGTAACTTGAGAGAGTTTCAAATCAGGTTTTTCTAAAGATTCAACTACTAAGTCTGCTAGGGCTTGAATAAATACCGGATGGGTGTTGGGTGCAGCAGCACGACGAAAGTTTTCAATTCCGGCTTCTTCGGCTATTTCCCGATATTCAATGTCAATTTCTTGCAGGGTTTCGATGTGTTCGGAAACAAAACTTATTGGCACAACTACCAAGTCTTTTACACCTTTTGCACCTAGTTCTTTGAGAGCATCCTCAGTGTAAGGTTGCAACCATTCCACAGGCCCAACCCGACTTTGATAAGCTAAGGTGTGATCATTGGGACGATTGAGGGTTTGCATAATTAATTGAGTACATTCCTCAATTTCCTGCTGATAGGGATCACCAGCTTCGATAACATAGCTTTTTGGGACACCGTGGGCGCTAAAAAAGATGTGTGCTTGATCTGGGTGAGGGAATTTATTTAGTTGCTCAATTATGAGTTCTGCCATTGCTTGCAGATAACCTGGTTGTTTGTACCAGGAAGGAATAACGGTGTATTCCAAAGGCTGAAGTTTGGGGGTTTCTTGCCACAGTTTTTCTAACAGTCGAAAACTAGAACCACTGGTACTAATAGAAAATTGGGGATAAAGTGGCAAAATTACCAACTTGTCAATTTTATCTTCTGCTAGTTGAGCGATCGCCTCTTCTGTGTAAGGATGCCAATAACGCATTCCTACATAGATATCCGCTGCTTTCCCCATCTCTTCCAGTTTGGCTTTTAAAGCATCTCCCTGTTCTTCGGTAATGCGCCGTAGTGGAGAACCACCACCAATATGTTTATAATTCTCCTGAGAAGTTTTTTCTCGCCGTGTGGCAATAAACCAAGCTAATGGTTTTTGCATCCAACGAAATGGTAGACGGATAATTTCAGGATCAGAAAATAGGTTATATAAGAATGGACCCACATCTTCTAATTTGTCTGGTCCACCAAGATTGAGTAATAATACGCCTACACGACCCATAGCAGTTACTTTCCCCCAATCCTTACAATTTTTTTACTAATGTTAACAATATATCCTTAATTAAATATAAAGCTTAATGTCCAGGTAAAGATACAATGGCAACAATTTTTAGAGATTTGAGTTACCGCTACCAGTGGTTATATGATGGTATTTCTCGTTTAGCTGCTGTAAGCGTCGGTGGTGAAGGACGTTTTCGCCAACTTGCTCTACAAGGTTTAACACTAAATTCAGAGAGTAAAATTCTGGATTTATGTTGTGGTAGTGGTCAAACTACGGAATTTTTGGTGAAATTATCACACTATGTTACAGGATTGGATGCTTCGCCTTTATCTCTCAAAAGGGCGAAAAAAAATGTACCTAGTGCTAATTATGTGGAAGCTTTTGCGGAGGATATGCCGTTTGCAGATAATTCCTTTGATATAGTCCATACTAGCGCGGCTTTACATGAAATGCAGCCGCAACAATTACGAAAAATCATTGCAGAGGTTTATCGGGTGTTGAAACCTGGTGGTGTATTTACGTTGGTAGATTTTCATCCTCCCACAAATCCGATTTTTTGGCCTGGTATTGCGGTGTTTTTCTGGTTGTTTGAAACGGAAACTGCTTGGGAGTTGTTGAAAACTGATTTACCTGGTTTGTTAAGGGAGTATGGTTTTGTGGTGGATACACCCAGTTTATATGCTGGTGGTAGTTTGCAGGTATTGAGGGGAAGTAAGTGAGAAGGTGGGGTGATGGGGGGAAATATTTACAACCCCAATATAGGCCTTCAATTTAGTTTGATTTTTTTTACATCAATCTGGTGAATTTTTTCATATAAATTGCCTAAGAAATTGGATGAAATAAGGAATATGATATTTGGCGTAATTGCTCTGTTCTGAATAAAATTGAGCTATTTGCAATAACAATTCATCTCTAAAAGATTCTTCTGAGTTTGTCCAATCAATAGGTGGTTTAATTTGTTGCCAGTAATCCTCTTGAGTCGTTTTATTTTTAACTTTTTTAATCATTAATAAAGCTCTAATTAATTCATTCTTCCGGTTCTCATCTTGAGCATTTTCAAACTCTGCTTTCCAAGAATCATGTAATTTTTCTAAATCAGAACAATCTAAACCAGTACAATAACTAATGCGATTAGATAATGCTGGTAATAGATTTTTTAATTCTTCACTATTAATCATAGCGTCTGCCATAGTAATATATATATCTTCTAAAACAATTGGTTGACCATTATACATAGGAATATTGATATGATTATGAAATGTATCTTGTAGTTCTGGGATGATAAAATATGCTTCTTTATGAATTAACCCTGTTACCCAAATACGATGATTATTGACATTTTCTTCATTTACTTGACCTTGCTGATAAAGATTAGAAAATATTTCTTCTGTGTTAGAAAACAGATAATTCTCAATATTCTGTGACTGTAAATCTAAATCAACAATAGCAAATAACTTATCAGGAGTTAAATATGAATTTTTACTATCTTCTTCATTTAATTCTAAAAGTTTAAAATAAGTATCTATAACTCCTGTCCGACCTTTACAGTTAAAAAATACTGGTATACCCTGACTCCAACTTCTAGGAACGCATTTTCTGTAAAAATTGGCATCTGGCATTCTTTCCATCTTCCCATAATTTACCACTGTTTTATTATCTAAAATACTACCTTGACCTTCACAAAGCACAACGATTTTATTAAAAATTCTCCTGTCTGTGAGGATTTTATTACAGTGTTTTACAAGTATTTCTTGATAACTATTCATAGATCAACCTGAGCAAATCTGATATATTATTGATTATTTGATTTAATTAGTTTTGGTTCAAGTTCTCTAACATGAGCAGGTGTAAGAGCTTGACATAATTCATAAGAATGAGTTGCTAGAATATATTGATTATTAGGAGACCATTGTTCTAAATCTGCTATTATTTGATACTGCCAATCTGGATGTAATGCAATTTCAATTTCATCCATTAAAACAATAGCATCTTCGATTTTATTATATTTTATCCACATATAAATACTTAATCTTTTCAATTCACCATGACTTAAATCTTCGGGATAAATTTCTATACTACTATCACCTTTATCTAGTTTAAATTTTACCTTAGAAAAGTCTTTGGCAATAGTGACTTTCTTATTAACTAAAATTAAATTTAGCTCATTTAATAAGTTTTTGTATCTATTACCATAATGACCTTCCGTATCAATAGCATCTCTAAAATCTTCATCTCTAGCGGTTGTAAATGCTTTAATTAATAAATCTACTGGAAAAAAATCATAAGTGAAAAGTCCTGGTAATTTAGATTTAGAATTTTGTAAATCTAAATCGTAATCTCTATGACTATTTTGTTCAAATAATAATCTTCTTGATGTTTGAGAAGTAAATAAAAATACTTGACTAATAGGAGCAGCTAAAAATATTTTTTGCTCAAGTTTCCTTAACCATTGCTTTGCTTGTTTTATATCTAAGTTATTATTTATTTGACAAAGTAAAACTTCATCTTCATCTTTACTTAAACCTGAAGAATAATTACAGATATATAACAAATTTTTATCAGATAAAAGACCAGATAGTTTTTGAATTACAACTTTTAATTTCGCTATATTTTTATAAAATTCATCAAGGTTAATTTTATATATTTCTAGTATATTTTCCAATCTTTGTTTCAATTCTTCAATAGTTGAGAATTTTCTTGGCTTAATAATATCAGCACTAATTAAATCACTCATAACTTCCATTAGTCGCTTATCCTTAATGGAATCACTGGCAATTTTTTGGTCAATTTCTAGTTTGTTAATTGCTTTTTCGATTTGTTCTATATCTTGTTCTGTTTTGTATATTTTATTTATAATATTTTCTATTTCCTGAAAATTAGATAATCCCAAATCATCATTATCTTTATAGCCGTTATCTTGCTGTTTTTCAATATAATTATTTTTACAAACTAAAAATCTGAGTTCAACTTCCTTCTCATCATCCCAGATATTTATAGTTGCTAATTCTCTTTCACTACTATCATCATTAACAACAAAACCTTGAAGTAAGTTTTTGATAAAAACCTTTCTTTCTGGATTTGTACAGCAATGTAATAAAATAAAAATCAATTGTAAAAGTGTACTTTTGCCGCCGCCATTTTGACTTCCTAAAGGAAAAATATTAGGTGAGAAATTTTTATCAAACTGAATATCAACATCTTTTAAAATTCGGAAATCTGGTACTCTAATTCTTAGTAACTTCATTTGAGTTTACTTCCTTGATAAAGATTACATCTTAGAATTACTTTATTAATAGCGAATTGTTGCTAATTTCTAGCATACCTTATGAAAGGTGGGCATTGCCCACCATCAGATTTTAAAGGTTTTTACAACCTACTAAACCTTAAATTTCTCAGTGATCCGTTTCATTGCTTCTTCCACATTTTCCCGACTGTTAAATGCAGAAATACGGAAATAACCCTCACCCGCAGCACCAAAACCAGAACCAGGTGTTCCCACAACATTCACAGTTTGCAGCAACTTATCGAAAAATTCCCAACTGCTTAAACCATGAGGTGTTTTCACCCATACGTAAGGTGCATTAACTCCACCATAAACCTGTAAACCGGCATTGCTGAGTTGTTCACGGATAATTTTGGCGTTTTCTAAGTAGAAACTGACTAAAGCTTTGGTTTGTGCTTTTCCTTCTTCGGAATAAACCGCTTCCGCACCTTTTTGGACAATGTAGGAAACACCGTTAAATTTGGTAGACTGACGACGATTCCATAATTTCCACAATTCTACATCAGTACCATCTGCGGCTTTTGCGGTCAGGTTTTTGGGAACGACGGTTAACGCGCAACGTGTACCGGTGAAACCCGCATTTTTGGAGAAGGAACGAAACTCGATCGCACAGTCTCTAGCACCTTCAATTTCATAGATAGAACGAGGTAAGCTGGGATCTGTAATAAATGCTTCGTAAGCAGCATCAAAGAAAATAATTGAACCGTTAGCTTTTGCGTAGTTTACCCACTCTTGTAAATGTTCTTCGGTTGCGGTTGCACCGGTGGGGTTGTTGGGGAAGCAGAGATAAATTAAATCTACTTTTTCTTTAGGTATTTCTGCGGTAAAGTTGTTTTCAGCAGTGACAGGGAGATAAACTAAACCACCATATTCGCCTTTTTCGTTAGCATCTCCGGTGTTACCCGCCATAACGTTAGTATCAACGTAAACCGGGTATACAGGGTCAGTAACCGCAATTTTGTTATTTTTACCAAAAATCTCTAAAATGTTGCCTGTATCGCACTTAGAACCATCGGAAATAAAGATTTCATCGGCTTCTATTTTTGCGCCTCTGGCTTGGAAATCTTGAGTGGCGATTTTTTCCCTTAACCAAGCATAACCTTGTTCTGGGCCATATCCTTTAAAAGATGAGCGATCGCCCATATCTTCTACTGCCTTAATCATCGCAGTCCGGCAAGCTTCTGGCAAGGGTTCGGTAACATCACCAATACCCAATTTAATGATTTTCGCATCGGGGTTAGCTTCTACAAAAGCGTTTACCCTTCTGGCAATTTCGGGGAATAAATAACCAGCTTTGAGTTTGAGATAGTTGTCGTTAACAGTAGCCATCTGAGATTTTGAAGAAACGCACTCAAATAGCTTACTGTAATTAGACAATCTCAATTTGACTTTTAATGATGTAGGGGTGGAGACTCCCCACAGCCAGAAGCCAGGGGGAGTGTCAATATAAATGGATTATATTTCGGCGATAGCTCGTTCTATGAGTCGTTTCGCTAAAGTTTGAGTGCCAGTGTGTTCATAGTAATTGGTGGAAACATCTATAAATGCGGCTACATAGTCTAATTTGTCATCGGTAAATTCCAGAAACCCGCTCAAATGATTCAGGACTTTTTCAGCAGTTAAAGCATTAGCAGCAATCATGCCATTCATCCAACCTTTAACACCATCCAAGCTATTGCCAATAAAGTCAAGTTTTCCACCTGTATTATCACCAGGAATTGCATCTTGCATGGTTCTAAAAGTGGAATTTCCCTCTAATTCTCCAGGATTCATATTACTGATCATGGATAGAGATTTTTCGATAAAATCGGGGCCGAGGGGAATTAAACCATCAACAGAAATTAATGCTGCCATGCGAATGATTGATTCTCCGCTGTATTCACCCAAAGCACTGACAAAATCCCCAATACTATCACCAGGAATACCATTAATTTGACAAAAAGCCACTAATTCAGCTACTACTTTTAAGCTTAAATCAATGGTTTGAGCTTTATCGGGTTTGGGAGTGAGATTATTTAAGAAACCTAACAGGGGGATAGTGTCACCAACTTTATTAGCTAAAGCTGCTGCACCTAAAGCATAATCTGCACTATCAACAGTTTGATATAACCATAAGGCGGTTTGATAACCTTGGGATTTATCATTAAAAAGGTAAATTGCCCGTTCCCCAATTTGCTGAATTAAATCTTCATCATCTTCACCAGTGACAGTTTTAATAGTATTGACAAAACCAACTGTATTTTGCCATTCACCGGGAACGATAAAATCTAAGGCGTTTAACATAGACACTGTTAAACCGCTGGTTGGTAGTTCATCAACTAACTCAAAAATGGGTTTACTCATAAAATTCTCTCCATCAATATTTTGTTACTTGCAGTTTAAAGTGCCAATTACTTCAACTTTTCTAAACCATCAAGATCAAACTTTTCAATCCAATCTTCGCGATCGCTGGCGTTAAATAAAGGATCTTTAGAAATCACCTTCACTTGATATTTACCCACCAAAATAGAAGTTTGGGTTTTACCTAGTTCTACCGCTGGATAACCATCAATTTCCTTGGTGCTGTTAGAATACTTAGAAGCTACTGTTGGGGTGCTAGTTGTATCGGAAATAGCCAACTGAGCCACAACTTTACCGTCTTTTTTTAAATTAGCTTCTGAGAAGCCTTTTTTCTCTTGGGTGTAAACTCGATCATAACCATCATCTCCCTCTGGAAAGAACTTGTTTAATTTACTACCCTGTGTAGCATTTTTAGCAACGGCCTGACCTGTTTTTTGCTTTGTGCTTTCCTGTTGTACTTGATCAAAACGACTAGGTGGTTTTGTCGCACAAGCAGTGGTCAGTAATAAAATACACAGTAATAAACTCGCTAAAACTCTACGTCCACGAAATAAAATCACTTCTTTTTTCTCCTTCAATACTTGAGACTTGAGTCTTTCAACTGGAAAATTTACCTTTTGATCATGATTGGTATTAAGAGTTACTAACTTTTTAGTAAATGTATCATTCAAGACGATGAGCTATCACCGCATAAAAAGGATCTCCCCCTGGTAAACCCAACCACTGTAAAAAATTTGGTGCTGTTGGACGATTAACAACAACTTCAGGAGTTGTAAAACCATTCATGGAAGCAAAGTAACCCTTGACTAACTCGACTCTAGACGATTCTGAGGCATCCCGCCAAATTTGAATAGCTTTTTGATAAAACATCCGGTTGGAAAAGCTGATTATAGCTACACCACCTGGTTTAAGAATGCGGTGAATTTCCGAAAATACAGCTTCTGGATATTGGATGTATTGAACGGAAACACAGTTGATAACTGCATCAAAACTTTGATCCGCTAAGGGTAGTTGCGGTTTTGTATTGATATTTTGGACAAAATAATGGTTTAATCGCGGGTTTCGTGCTAATTCTTCTGCATTTAACCCATGTCCCTCTACATGATCAAATTCCATCTCTGGTAGATGAGACACCCAACTACTCATCATATCAAAAATGCGGGTATTGGGTTTTAGTCGCTGAAGATATAAATCTGTTAACTGTTGAATAAAACCTTCATCAACATGAGTGACAAAGCGGGGATAGTCATAAAATAATTTATCATCTGTGTCATCTAACTTGATTCTGTGATCTGCACGTAATAGCATAGGTATCTAATGGAAACAATTATTCACTAACTGGTACTCATTTTGTATACTAATCTAAGTTATTTTGCCTATAAAAGTAAACTGAGGCTTTAGATGTCAATAAATTTTATGTATGAAGATGAAAAAATAAACCACTCCCAACAAAAAATACACAGATAAATTAGGATTTTTTTAGTAAAACAATGCTTTATAAATCACCTTTATTTCTCAATATTCAACGGCAGATTATTAAATTTCCTCAAGTTAGTTTGTTAGTTTGGCTAATTCCTTTATTGCTATTTAATTCTGGAGAAAATAGCTTAATGGCCCATGATGAATCTCTTTATGCAGCTAGAGCGAGGTTGATGTTTGATTCTGGAAATTGGGTAGCACCTTGGGAAAATGCCCATCATAAAACCCCCGGTTTTTATTGGCTAATTGCTATTTTTTATCGGTTTTTTGGCGTTAGTGAGATCACTGCTAGAATACCGGGGATGATAGCAGGAATTTTGATGACATTGGTTGTCTATGAATTAGGCAAAATTTTATTAGGTAAAAGATTAGCTTACCTTTCAGTTGCTATTTTAAGCGTAGAATTTCTCTGGTTACAATATAGTCGTTTAGTTGCTCCCGATATACCTACATTTTTATTAGTATTTACGGCGATTTTATGTTTATTAAAATCTGAAAAAAAATCTCAATATCGCCTTGCTTATGGTTTTTTTATTGGTGCAATGTTTGGTTTCGGTTTCTTGATGAGAAGCTTTATGATTTTTTTGCCAATGGTGGCTTTATTACCTTATTTAATCGGAGAACATCGTCGTCATCATCATCTCACAAACCCAATGTTATATGTAGGTTTTTTAGTTGGGTTGATTCCTACTTTTGTCTGGTTGTGGTTTAGTTGGCTAAGTTATGGTGGTAATAGTGTAGAACAGTTGTTACAATTTGTTGTCAATCTTGGTAGTCGTGAACAACATGGAAATAATATCCTGTTCTATTTTTGGAATATTCCCTTAAAATCTTTCCCTTGGTCTTTTTTCAGTATTTTAGGACTATTTCTTATTATTCGTAAACCTATTTCTCGCTATCAATTACTTTTGGTTGGTTTTCCTATAACTCTATTTGTAGAAATTAGTTTATTTTCAACTCGGTTTTCTCACTATGCTCTAGGAATTTATCCTTTTATTGCTATGTTTGCATCTGTGGGTTTAGACTGGTTAGGGAAAATTTATCAATCTAGAAAATCAGTCAATTTTCCAGCACATTTACCCAGAAATATTAGTTATGGCTTTGGTATTTTAGGCTTAATATTTTTCCTGGCTGGGTTAATCGCTTTATTCTTAGATATTCAAAATATTCAAAAGTATGTTATTTTAGGTATGACTGCTGGTTTAAGCTGTTTAATTATCCCTGTAGTTTGGATTAGTCGTGATCATTTTCATCAACAATATTTGACTGCTTCCTACTGGATAGGTGCTTGGTTAATTTCTGCGTGGATATCTATAGCTACGGCTGGAAATTTGGGATTATTGAGTGATTTTAATCCTGGATTTATGACATTTTTTAGACAAGAATCAATTGCAAGCATTATCCAAAATCATCCTATTAATTTTGTCAGATGGGCTAGTAAATACGCTGAATTAATTTATTTTTATACTCCTATTTCTGGTCAAAATGTCAATGAAATTTCTGAATTACCAGCATTGAGTTATGCTTGGATTTATACGCCTAATGCTGGTGAATTAAATCAAAAATATCATGTGATTGGTAGTATTAAAGACTATCAATTAATTCAGATTTTACCACCCATAAATAAAAGCTAGTAGTTGGGATTTAACCCATAAAACAGAGCCAAAAAATTTATTTAACTTCGGTTTCTTTACTTGCTGATTCCTGATTTTTAAATAAATCAGCAGTTGCTAATAATAGCTCTCTCAAACTTTGTCTTAGTTCATCTTCTTTTTTAGCTATTGCTACACCTGCTGCACTGAGTTTATTTTCGATTTGTGAATGTTTTTCTTTTACTTGTGTAACTACGGTTTCAGGTTGCGGTAAAGCTTGATTATACCAGGTTTTAGCCTCATCTAAATAATCTTGAATTTCTCCCGAACGTCCACCATAACGTGCAGCTAAATTAGCGCGAATGACAGCTACTTGTGCTTGCAATTGAGCATATCTTTTTTTTAATAAAGTGACTTCTTCACTATTTTGGATAGTATTAATTGCTGAGGATATCGCATCTTTAATGAAGTCAGATTTTTCTTGACTTGTTTGTTTGATGTCTGCTAAAATCCCATCAACTTCTTGTTGTAGTTCTTCCTCTTCATGCTCTAGTTTTACTTGAATTTGTTTGAGTTCTGATTGAGTTTTAACAATCATTTCATGTCTTTTACTATTCACTGCTTCTAATGCACCTTCAATAGCAACTGTTACTTCTTCTTTAATTTCACCACCTTTATCTTGGCAATTTTCAACTACAGCGGAAACAGCATCTTTAACTAAGTTATTTAAATCACTAGAACCTGCTTGAAATTCATCAGCAACTTCGGAAACTGCGGTTTTAACAATTTCCCTAATAGTTTCAGTTCTTAATCTTCCTGCATCTCTAGCTTCTTGTAAATCTACAGTGATTTTTTCTTTAATATTGTTAGTCATTGTTAACCTTGAGAATAATCATAATGCTACATCTCTATTATGAAGTAGTTTTTTTATCCATCCACTAACTTTAGATATAAAGTACAGAATCAAAGGTTAGATTTGTGTAAAATTACCAATTTGTGAGATGATGAATAGTTAGGGGTTCAGAAATTCTCAACTCCTACTGTTAGTAATGTTAGTAATTGGAAATTATCTATGTGGTGTGTTAATATTACTTGTTCTGGAGATGCTTGGAAAATTCACGGTGCTGAATTTAAAGCAATGGCAGAAAATTATCAAACTGAGGTGATATCTTCTAAAAAATTGCCGGATGGAACTCGCATCATGGCTTATAAAATTGAAGATGTTAGTGATGCGGAGGAATTTCAAGAAAGATGCGCTAATTTCTCTGGGTTTACAGCTGATTTTGAAGCTTTGTAATTATGAAAAAACTCATGACTTTGATATTATTCACTTTTTGTTTGTGGATAATTAATTTTACTTCTCCTGTTCATGCTTTAGATACGCAAAATGGGGCAGAAGTTTTTAGTGCTAATTGTGCTGGATGTCATATTAATGGTGGTAACATTATTAGAAGAGGTAAGAATTTAAGAAAGAATGCTTTGAAAAGATATAAAATGGATTCTTTGGATGCGATTATAAATATTGTCACTAATGGTAAAAATAATATGTCGGCTTATCAAGAAAGGTTGACAAATGAAGAAATTGAAAATGTCGCAGCTTATGTTTTGGAACAAGCGGAAAACAACTGGAAATAATCAAAGTAATAATAATATCAAAAATATCATGTTACCTGAATCAAGTTATTTACAATTTACTCCTGATTTAAAAATTTGCCGAATTTTAAATGGTATGTGGCAGGTTTCTGGAGGACATGGACGGATAAATCAAAAACCTGCAATTGAGTCTATGTTTAATTATGTGGATGCGGGTTTTACTACTTGGGATTTAGCAGACCATTATGGCCCTGCGGAGGATTTTATTGGTGAATTTCGTCGTCAGTTAATTGCAACTCGTGGTGAGGAAGCTGTTAATAATATTCAAGCTTTGACAAAATGGGTTCCCCGTCCTGGGAAGATGACAAAACAAATTGTGGAGGAAAACATCAACATTTCTTTGAGAAGAATGGATGTTAAATCTTTGGATTTGATGCAGTTTCATTGGTGGGAATATAAAGACTCTAATTATTTAGATGCTCTCAAATATATGGCAGAATTGCAAACGGAAGGGAAAATCAAACATTTAGCTTTGACTAATTTTGATACGGAACATTTGCAAATTATCACGGAAGCGGGAATTAAGATTGTTTCTAACCAGGTGCAGTTTTCTTTGGTAGATAGAAGACCACAGGTAAATATGGTGAATTTCTGTCAGGAACATGATATTAAATTGTTTAGTTATGGTAGTTTGTGCGGTGGTTTGTTGTCAGAGAAATATTTAGGTCAAGATGAACCACGGGGTTTTGATTTGAATACTACCAGTTTGAAGAAATACAAAAATATGATTAATGCTTGGGGTGGTTGGAGATTATTTCAAGAGTTACTAAACACTTTAAAAACAATTGCTGATAAACATCAAGTCAGTATGGCAAATGTGGCTGTAAATTACATTTTAAATCAGCCAGCGGTAGGAGGTGTAATTGTGGGTGCAAGGTTAGGAATTGCAGAACATTTACAAGATAATGCGCGGGTGTTTGGGTTTAGTTTGGATGCTGAAGATGTGGATAAAATTGATGGGGTTTGTCAGCAGTCGCGGAATTTATATGAGGTAATTGGTGATTGTGGAGATGAGTATAGAAAGTAATTGAATAATCAATATCCTCAACTTCTTTGTTATTTAGTAAATAAATTATGAATTGATATTAGAAGTCGGGGATATAGGGTTTTACTTTTTGGGTAATAAAGCAATTCGATAACCCAAAGCATCTAAAAATTCAATTAAGGTGTAAATTTCATTACCAGCATTTTCTGATAATAATTTATCAAGTTGGTCATAACTTTGTTTTGCTCTTTCTGAGAGATTATTACTTAATATTCTTGCTTCAATAATATCTTTTAATGCTGAAAGCAGTATTTCTGGTTCACGTCCTTCTTCATTTAATTCTAAAAATGTTTCTAGATAAGCTGTAGCTTCTTCTATGTCTATGAGAGACGAAATCAAATAATCATGGTAACTTCTGCTTTTACTTCTGTCATAATCTCTCCAATATTCTTTAGCTGTCAATATATCTTGTTCTTGCGTACTTTTATTTCCACCACAGAACAAAAGTATTATTTCTAACCCAATTTGTCCAAAATAAATCCGGTATCCAGGTCTATAGTCTATTTTTAGTTCACAGACTCCTTGACCAACTGCGCGGTAGTTTCCTAAATTACCTAATTCAACTCTTTTTAATCTATTCCTTATTTTAGCTCTTGCGGTTCTGTCTCGCAAAGAATTAAGCCATTCTTCAAAAGAAATTTTACCTTTTGGTGTGATGTAGTTTTGTATTTCTCTTGGTTGTACTTCCACTATTGGTTTATTAATGCTACATCAAGTAGTCTACTGGAAATTGTGTTTTGCTGTGTAGATTTCGCCAAATAAATAACTATACTAATTAACTAAAATATTTTAAATGTTCAATTATATTAATTTGTTGCATATTTATTGCCTCATAATTAAGAAAATAAAGTATATGCTTCTGATACCTAATTTATTCAATTAATTAATGCTTGAAAACTTTCATCTTCCCGAATAGCATCAAAATCAGAGTTAGTTTTTGCCCATTCTTTAACTTCTTCAGGATGTATATTAATTGCTGTTTGTAGATTTTTAATTGCTTGTTTAAGATTACTTTGTAGGGCATAAATACGGGATTTATTGTACCAAGCTAGGTGATAATCAGGTTTAATTTCCACAGCTTTGTCGTAAGAAGATATTGCTTCTTCATACTTGCCTAAATTATTGAGGGAAATGCCACGGTTGTTCCAAGCTAGGTGTAAATCAGGTTTAATTTCCACAGCTTTGCCGAAGGAAGATATGGCTTCTTTATCCCTGCCTAAATTGTACCAAACTAGGTGTAAATTAGGTTTAATTTCCACAGCTTTGTCGTAGGAAAATATAGCTTCTTCATACCTGCCTAATTTGTGTAGGGAAATGCCACGGTTGTACCAAGCTAGGTGTAAATCAGGTTTAATTTCCACAGCTTTGTCGTAAGAAGATATTGCTTCTTCATACTTGCCTAAATTATTGAGGGAAATGCCACGGTTGTTCCAAACTTGGTGAAAATCAGATTTAATTTCCACAGCTTTATCGTAAGAAGATATCGCTTCTTCATACTTGCCTAAATTATCTAGGGAAATCCCCCGCTTATTCCAAATTTCATGTTGATTAAGTTGAAATTTTAAATGAAGAATCACAGCTTTTGTTTTATTATCTTTCATTCTCAAAGCAAGAATCGCAGCTTGTTTCTTATCATCAGCACAGAGTTTATCTAAAATATTACGAACATGAGTTAGGACAGTTCCCACTGTAATATATAGTTTCTCCGCAATTTGTCTATTACTATTACCATTCACGATTAACTCTAAAATTTCTAATTCTCGTTGAGTTAAAGGATATGTTTCTAAAACCTGTTCATATTCTTTGGACAAAGTATCTATGTTGACAGTTGTTAATTCCAGAGCTTTATCGTAAGAAGATATTGCTTCTTCATCCCTGCCTAAATCATGTAGGGAAATACCCCGATTGTACCAAGCGTAGTGGTAATCAGGTTTAAATTCCAGAGCTTTATCGTAGGAAGATATCGCTTCTTCATGATTTTTTATAACTCTTTGTAAATAACCTAATCTAAAAAATAATTCAGCTTTTTGTTCATCATCTATTTCATGTTCAATAATATCTACAAGTTCTAAAATTTCCTGATTTATTTCTTCATTCGTTAAACTTACATATTGTTCATAAGTTCCTTCCTGAATAATCCGTGTTGCTTCTGGTTCTAGAGTTGTGGAATCTAAAGGCAAATCAAATAAACCAGACCGCCAATCAAAGAAATCGGGGGCGAGGTGAATAAAATATTTAATAGCAAACTGCGGTAATAAGAAAACAAAACAAATATTAAAACTATCCCGAAACTGTTCTCGCTGTTGGTTGATATTAATTAAAATCGGTGGTACATCTTCCCCACTGTAGTGATGGGTTTCTCGACTACTCCAACCTGCTAATTTTTTAGATTCTTCATATTCATATAAAGTGGACTCTAAACCTGTAATAAATAAAATATTTATCTGGTTTTTATATTCTAAGTTTTCAACTTTTTTATATAAGTTAGTAACGTTTTTATCTAAATTGAGAACTTCTATATTTTGATCATGAATATCTGTTTTTACTTTACTAATTAATTGTTCACCTCCAGCGGGAGAACAGCGCACAAATAATATACCAAAGCCTTCTGTAAACTGGAGTGTACGAAGAAATACTTGATATTCTTCATCTTGTTCTCTTGGTAAATCTTGATCCCAATTACTTAATTTAAGAGGCATAATTTTATTTAGATAATAATGTAGGTTGGGTTGAGATACGAAACCCAAAATTTCTGTCATTCTGTTGGGTTTCACTGCGTTCTACCCAACCTACAATCAATTTTCTAAGGCTATTTTTATCCAGGATATAATTGATTATAGTTATCCTGAAATGTTGTTATTCCTTTAATCAGATGATGAATATCATACCAAACTCTACTTTCTCCATTTGATTCTAGATAATGATATTGTAAAATACAACGATTAAATAATAAACCCCGGTACAGTTGATCATAAGTTATTTCTTGAGAATGATGAACATTTGCCAGTGCTTCCCATTTATTATATAGAGTCATATTAGCGTGAAATACGAAGATTTAGACTTTAGCTAAAATTAGCTGATAATAAAACTAACCTATTTGAATAAACCCTATGGAAACCCTCACCTTAAACATACCTCCCGCAGTAGGTTTAACAGATGAACAGTTTTATCAACTTTGCATCGCTAACGAACCTTGGCAATTAGAACTTTCTCAAACAGGAGAATTAATAATTATGTCCCCCACAGGAGGAGAAAGTGGGATTAGAAACTCAGATATTAACATAGAACTGGGTGTATGGAATCGGCAAACGAAACTAGGTAAAGTATTTGACTCCTCCACCGAATTTAAATTACCCAATGGTGCTTATCGCTGTCCTGATGCAGCTTGGGTGAAATTATCACGTTGGGAGGCTTTAAGTCCAAAAGATAAAAAACGTTTTCCTCCCCTTTGTCCTGACTTTGTAATTGAATTGCGTTCTGAAACCGACAACTTAGAAAAATTAAAAATTAAAATGCAAGAATATCAAAATAATGGCGCACTTTTAGGATGGTTAATTGACCCCCAAACACCCTTAGTAGAAATTTACCGTCCCGGAAAAAATGTAGAAATTATCAACTTTGATTTTCACAACCCACCAAAACTTTCTGGAGAAGAAATCTTACCAGGTTTTATACTAGACTTACAAATAATTTTAAATCCATAGATTATAAATTCAAACCTCATGACTTCCCAAAAAACAATCCCCACCGGCTACCTCCGCAAAATTCATCATATCGCTTTAAACGTCGCCGATATGCAAACTTCTCGCCATTTTTATGGTCATATTTTAGGCTTACACGAACTCCAAGGAGAAGAAATACCAGAAACATTAAAAGAACTCGTTGCTAAGGGAAAAGTCGCTAATTTCATTACCCCAGATGGAACAATATTAGACTTATTTGGAGAACCGGAATTATTACCACCAGACTCAGACCCCAGTAAATCATTTACAAGAGCATATCATTTAGCATTTGATATTGATCCACAATTATTTGAACAAGCTGTAAATGTAATTAAAAATAATAACTTAGTCATTGCACATGGCCCCGTTACCCGTCCCACAGGTAGAGGAATTTACTTTTATGATCCCGATGGGTTTATGGTAGAAATTAGATGTGATCCTAATTAACATAGGAAGTTTAATCAAGTCAAATATCAAACTTTAAATAAATCAATTATTATCTTTTCTTCCTTTGCTCCTTTGCGCCTTTGCGTGAAACAAAATCTTAGTAAATCATTGATAAAGATGCGTTAAACTGTCGCTAACGCACCCTACAAAATTGATTGATTTTTGCAGACTAAAAAACCTACTGCCAAACGTAGATAAGGATAAACAAAATAATCCAGATAACATCAACAAAGTGCCAAAACAACGAAGTTGAATTAACACCAAAGTGACCATTATCGTAATTACCGGGCAGAAAAGAACGAATGAAAATGATTAACTGTAATAAAATTCCGGTAAAAACGTGCAAACCGTGAAAACCAGTTAACAGGTAAAACATCCCGCCATAAGTACCGGAAGTAAAGCCAAATTCTAATTGACTCCATTCCACAGCTTGACCATATAAAAAGTAGCTACCCATTAACATTGTAGCTAACAAAAATATGCGAAATCCTACTAGATTTTTCTGTTCTAGGTTCTTTTCGGCAAAGTAAATTACAAAACTACTAGCAACCAGAATTACTGTATTTATTGATGGTGCTAATACTTCTAATCCTTCCACACCAGCAGGTAGCCAATTTTCACTGGTGGTTTTGTAGACGATATAACCAGCGAAGAAACTTAAAAAGATGACGCTTTCTGATAAGAGAAAGACAATAAAACCAAACATTTTATTGCCTTCTTCGTCGTGTTCATGTTCATGGGAAACATGATGTAATTCTTCTGGTTTAATGGAACTATCCATTGGTGTTTTTCTCCTTTTGATTGGGCAATACTGTTCAGTTAAGGATGGTTTTTTAAACGAACCGCAGAGGCGCAGAGGACGCTGAGGTAAGAAAAAAATGTATTTTCTTAACTGAACTGTATTGTTTTTATTCGGCTGTTTTTATGGCTTGGTTTTCGAGGTTGGCTGTTAATGGTTCAGATTGTCCGTAACCGTAGGGTCCGTTAATAATGATGGGAATTTCTTCAAAGTTTTCTACAGGAGGTGGTGAAGAAATTAACCATTCTAAACCAATTGCCCGCCAAGGATTTGCAGGGGCTTTTTCACCTTGCATCCAGGAAATTAAGATGTTGAAAATGAAGGGTAAGGTGGACATTCCTAATAAGAATGAACCTAAGCTTGCTAGTACATTCCAGAAGGTATATTCTGGTGCATAGGAAGCGACTCGGCGTAACATCCCTTGCAAACCTAATGGGTGCATGGGTAAAAAGTTTAAGTTTGTACCGATGAATGCTAACCAAAAGTGTACTTTTCCCCAACCTTCGTTAAACATTCTCCCTGTCATTTTGGGAAACCAATGATAGATAGCTGCATACATTCCCATTGTTACTGTTCCGTAGAGAACATAATGGAAATGTCCGACGACAAAATAGGTGTTATTAACATGAACATCTACTGGGACAGAGGAAAGCATTATTCCTGTAATTCCAGCAAAAACAAACATGATTAAAGCACCTAATGCAAATAACATTGGTGTAGTTAATCGGATTTTTCCACCCCAAATTGTGGCTACCCAAGCGAAGACTTTAATGCCTGTGGGAACTGATACAAACATGGTTGTTACCATGAATAGTAAGCGCATCCAACCAGGTGTTCCACTCACATACATATGGTGTACCCAAACAATGGCACTCACCATAGCAATTAACATGGAAGAAACTGCAACTACTTTATAACCAAAAAATGGTTTACGGGCATAAACTGGGAAGATTTCCGAGAAAATTCCGAAGATGGGCAGGATAATTACGTAAACTGCCGGGTGGGAATAAAACCAGAAATAATGCTGGAACATGACGGGGTTTCCGCCTTGGGTGGGGTCAAAAAATGCTGTTCCCACTGTGATGTCCAACAGCAACATGACCGCACCAGCGGTTAAGGCAGGAAGTCCAAATAATTGGATAATTTGAGCGCTGAATACTGCCCAGACAAATAGGGGCATTCTGAAAAAGCCCATGCCGGGCGCTCGCATTTTGACGATGGTGGTAACAAAGTTAACTGCACCCATGATGGAGGAAACACCGGAAATAGCTACTGCTAATAACCAGAGAACTTGCCCGTTAATTAAGTTACCTGTGGGGTTTTGGGTACTGACGGGAGGGTAAGCCCACCAACCTGCTTGTGCGGGGCCACCGGGGACGAAAAAGCTGGACATGAGGAGAATTCCCACCACTGGCACCATCCAAAAGGCGGCGGCGTTGAGGCGAGGAAATGCCATGTCTCGCGCCCCTATCATGATGGGTACGAGGTAGTTGGCTAAACCAACGAGGGAGGGAAATGTCCACAGGAACAACATGACTGTTCCGTGCATGGTGAACATTCCGTTATAAAATGTGCGGTCTACTAAGTCAGATTCGGGGGTGATGAGTTCTCCCCGTAGTATCATGGCGAAAATGCCACCAACGAGGAAGAACATAAAGGAAGTAACGAGGTATTGAATACCGATTACTTTGTGGTCTGTACTGAAGGTAAAATATGTTTTCCAGTTGGTTGGCGGTTCGTGATGTGATTCACTGCCAATGTTTAGAGAAATGTTTGTCATGGGATTTTAGATTTTAGATTTTGGATTTTAGATTTTAGGTTTTAGATTTAAAAAATCCTGTAAATCCTGAAATCCTGGACATCCTGATTCAGAGAAAATGGAAGTTTCGCGCAAAGAGGCAAAGAAGCAAAGGCGCAAAGGAAGAAAGGAAAGTTTATTGTCTATTCCCAGTCACCTGTTAACCGGAAAAGTTGACTATTGGTGGTGCTGCGGGTTTGACGGTTTCCCAACCAGTTTGGATTTTTTCGTTATGGTTTTGGGCGTATTCGGTAGCGGCTTGATTCTTGGCGGGACTAGGGGTTTGAGTTGCTGCGGTTTCTAACCAGGTGTGATATTCTTCTGGGGTTTCTACTACTACGTCGGCTTGCATGGTTGCAAAGTATGTGCCGCTGTATTGGGAGTCGGTGAGGCTATATTTACCGGGACGAATGGGGGTAAATTCAAAGTCTATGGTTTTACCAGGTACGATGTCTTGTTTGAGGCGAAATGCAGGGATGTAAAATCCGTGGAGTACATCTTCTGATTGTAGGGCTAAATGCACTCGGCGATCGCTTGGTAAGTGCAATTCTGTACTGCTAATTCCTGTTTCGGGATATTGGAATACCCACGCCCATTGTTTGGCAATAACGTTAATTTTTTCTAGTTCTATGGGTTCGTTTTCTGTTTCTATTTCTATTTCTGTTGCTGCTGGTGTTTCTGTTGCTTCTGCAAAAGCAGCTTGAATATGAATGGGGTTATGTAAATGTAGTAAATGGGATGGCCCTTGAATTCCCATTTGTTCATACACTTCATAACTGTAACTAGCTATCCACAATACCAACATGATAGGAATAGCAGTCCAAATAACTTCTAAGGTGATGTTACCTTCAATGTGTGGTCCATCACTAAAGTCATAATTGTTGGCACGGTGGAAGAGAACAGAATACAAAATAACAGCGGTGACACCTAAGAAAATAAATGCCCCAATTGTTACTAAAAAGCTAAACAAATCATCAATCAAATGTGATTCAGCCGCAGCTTGGGGGGGAAGCCAGAAATAAGCCTGTTTACCAATGAAAATACTTGTAATGGTGATGACAAATCCCCCTATCATCAACAAGAAAAGATTAAAAATCAACCGAATGTTCATAGTTATTCATTAGTCATTGGTTATTAGTTATTGGTTATTAGTTATGGGTGAAAAGCTCTTACCCATTACCTATTACCAATCACCTACTTCAATACCTCATTGATATCTTGTCCCATTCTCAGCAAATTATCTGCTGTGTTATGTACACCAAATTCTGCTGCTAATTGCGCTCCTAATGTGCCGTGTAAATATAACAATGCCATGATAAAAACTCCGGCAAAGATATAACTCCAGCGCACTTGCATATCTGATTCTTTACAAGAAATATAACGCTGCCATCCTCGCCAAAATGTCATTCCTATCATTAAAGCTAAGAGGAAAACACCGCCTACACCATGCCACATCATGGTTTCCATTGCTTGCAAACCCCAAGAACTTTTTAAGTTTGCTGGGGGAGTTGCTAACAACATTTCATAAAAACCAGCCGCAACTGTGAAGAATGTAACTACTGCCGCAGCTACCATGTTGTACCAACCAACTTCAAATAATTGGGCGCGTTCTACTGTTAAACCCAAAGATTTAAACAACCATTCTTCTATGGGAAAAAGTACAGCAACTAAATCGAAAATAATCCCAATAATGAATAATCCTAATGTGAGGTGAACTAAGTTAGGATGAATGGGAATTGTATAAGGTAGTCCATTTGCTCCCATGTGGGAACTGACTTGATCAATTAATTCTGAATTCATGGTAAAAGTCCATCCTTTACGGCTTCCACAACTGGTACTGTGTGTATTCCATAAACCCACACTAATTCATCACCAAGATAAACTTGAAAACCAACAATTATGGTGACAATTAACCCAATTGCTAAATAATGAATTGGTAATCTTTGGGGGTCACGACTGCGGAGTACATACCGCCAAGCTGTTATGGCAGCGAGAATTCCTGACAATGACCAACCAATTAAGGTATGGTAATTTAAGACAGATTTAACGATGTTGTAAGGTTTGGCTAAACCTGCTTCAAATTGACCAAAAATAATGGCAATAAAAATGGAAACAGTAGCTACAAATAAATTCCAAAAACCTACTTCAAAGAAGCGAGTTTTACCAGTTAAAAAGCCAATTAAATCACAGACAAATGCAAACAATATCATCGCAATTACAAAGTGGACGATGATGGGATGCAATGGATCTGGATATGGTAAATTATGATCATTCAACTTGGTTAAAGATTCTAGCATTTAGTTCTCCTAGATTTAGTTCTCCTAGATTTATTTACTACTCCTCAGACAAACTTGCATAATTACTCAATATCTTCCTTGACATTACAAATATCAATCACGTCTAACCATATTTTGTAGAACATTTTTGTGATATTATTCTGTTAATATGGCATCAGATTAATAGATGATTTGTCAGCGATTTATAGGAAATGATTTGAGTGCAATTCATATACTCATGAAAACAGCAGTACACAGCAATTTGTGATGTAGGTAAATTAAATTGCCGCTGGGGTGCTGTTGAGGCTTTTATTTACTAGACCGATGATTTGAGGCTAAGTAAATTTTTATTAATTGTCAAAAAAACTAAAAGTAGAACTTTTAGAATAGTAGATAGCAAGCGGGGAAATATAAGAATCTGACTACCCCGGCTTTCTGTAGATATTATGAAATAAAATGAAAAGATTTTGATGTCTAGTAGTGTACATTTACGAATTATTACTTTGTTTTTTAAATAACAGAAAACCTAGATAATTTATGCTATATGCCCAAATTTATATGTTAGTAATTGGATGTAATTAAGAATTATTGTAAATTAGATGCCGATAAAATATAGTAATTATCAATAAGTTATCAAAAATATTATTACCCATTACCCATTACCTAATTTGTAATATTGCCAAAAATGTACATTCCCAAACTAGACGAGGTTGAGCATAAGATAATAAATTCTTGCGAGTTTTTTCTAATTGTTTAATTATACTAGGATTTTGTATTTGTTGCCAGTAATATTGTTGTAAATAATCAATTAACCATAATTGTGCTTCTGTATCTAATTCCTTATTAATTTTCTTAGCTAATTCCAAAGCATGACGAAAAGATGTAGGTTTTTTTCTCACATCTTGCAATAATTCACTATTAATATTTTGTAATTGTTGATAAGCTGAAATTGCACTTCCTGGACTTCCAGCAGCTAAACTTAAAACTTCTGGATGTTGTAAAATTTCTGCATTACCTGTGTTAGTTAAAACCTGAGTTACAGCAGCAGTATCTAGACGATAAAAAGGTATTTTTTGACAGCGAGAAACCAAAGTAGGTAAAATCGCATCTGGGGAAGGAGCAATTAAAATTAAAGTTGCTTTACCTGGTTCTTCTAAAGTTTTCAATAAAGCATTTGCAGCAGATTCCGCCATAGTTTCAGCCTGTTCTAAAACTACCATATTTCTAGGAGCTTCTAACGGTGGACGGGATAAAAATTGAGTAATTTCTCGAACTTGTTCCAACCGAATTACCGGCGGTGCTTTCCTTTTAACACCTTTCTCTGCTGCTTCCGCTGCGGTTAACCTTTGTCCTTGATATTGATAAGTTGGTTCAACCCACAATAAAGCGGGGTGGTTTCCTTGACGAATACGATTTTTTAAAATAGATAATTGTTCAGGTTTTACAGAAATAGAAAAAACCAACTCAATAAAACATTTAGCTGCTAAACTCCTACCCACACCATCAGCACCGACAAACAAATAAGCTGGTGCGATACGGTTTTGTTTAACAGACTGAGTTAATAAATCTATTGCTTGTTGTTGTCCTACTAATTCTTGAAACATAATTTATAAGGAGTCAGGAGGGGTGAACGGCCGTTCACCCGTACAGGAATCAGAATAATAAAAAGTTACAAAAATATCATCAAATCATATTCCTCTGCGTCCTCTGCGTCTCTGCGGTTCGATACAAAAAAATCCTTACTACTCATTTTTAATTATCTTTAAAAATCACAGAATTACGAATTAAAATTTCTCTAATATTTTCATGTACCAATTCCTGACTCAAACTCCCATCAACCCGAAAAATTCGAGATGGAAAATTAGCAGCTAATTCCGTATATCCTTGTTGTACACGACGATGAAAATCAATCTTTTCCTGTTCAATTCTATCTAACTTACTTTGACCACGTTTTCGCGCAAGTCCCACCTCCACATCAACATCTAACCAAATAGTTAAATCACTTTGCAAACCACCAGTAGCAATATCATTTAATTGATTAATTAAACTCATATTTAAACCCCTACCATAACCTTGATAAGCAATAGTAGAATCAGTGTAGCGATCGCATAAAATATATTTACCCAATGCTAAATTCGGCTTTAATTCCTGTTCAATGTGTTGCGCTCGATCAGCAGCATATAGCAACAACTCTGTAACCTCACCAACAGGCTTATCCTCAGACTTTTCTAATAACAACCTTCTTAAATCCTTTCCTAACTCAGTTCCCCCCGGTTCACGCGTCAACACCACCGATACACCCAAACTTTCTAACCATTGACTACATAGTTGCATTTGGGTAGTTTTACCGCAACCTTCCACACCCTCAAAAACAATTAATTTACCGTTCATATCTTCAATGCTTCCCCCTGTGAAAATTCCTACCCTAAAATACCGAGTTAGTTCATAATGACACTAATTTGTTTATGATATTTTTCGGATATCTCCATCAACCATAAATTAAATAGATATGATAGATAAAGATAATTTATTACTGCGTAATCTTTGGTACTATGCTCTACCTAGTCACCTACTCAAACCCAGTAAAATGGTAGCAAAAACTATCCTTGATGAACCCGTATTACTGATGAGAAACAAACAGGGTGAAGTTTCCGCAGTTCATGATATTTGTCCCCATCGAGCAGTACCTTTAAGTTGTGGTAGATTTAATGGTCAAGAAGTAGAATGTTGTTATCATGGATGGCGTTTCAACCCCCAAGGGAACTGTGTAGAAATCCCCTCATTATTACCAGAACAAAACACAGATTTAAGTCGTTACGATGTCAAATCCTATCCAATTTATGAAATTCAAGGAAACATTTGGATTTACATGAGTGATGGTAATAATTATGATTTAGAAGAGATAAAAAAACAAGTTCCTATAGTTAAAAGTTTTACCGAAAAGCAACCGGATTTAGTGGAAATAATACCCTTTTCTTGTTTCATAGATCATGCAGTTACAGGATTAATGGATCCTGCTCATTCTCCCTATGTACACAGGGTTTGGTGGTGGAGAACCGGAGAATTACACGAAGAAGTCAAACAATTTGATCCTTCATATTTAGGGTTTACAGTGAGGAAACATAAAATATCAAGTAATGATGAAAATATGAGTCGTCTATATTGGTTAGTCGGTGGTGGTATTCCCGAAGTAGAAATATCCTTTCGTTTACCAGGAGTAAGAATAGAAGAAATTGAATTTGGTAAACATCGAGTTACTAACTTAACCGCAGTCACACCAATTTCGGAAACCGAAACAGAAGTCAACTTTGTTCTCTATGGAATGCCGAATTGGATTAAAATATTTAAACCATTAATTCATATTCTCGCCAGACAATTTTTAGGACAAGATCGAGCAGTAGTAGAAAAACAACAAATAGGACTTAAATACAATCCTATTTTACGACTAATCAAAGATTCAGATATGCAAGCACAATGGTATTATCAATTAAAACGGGAATTTGCCAAAGCCACATCAGAAAAAAGAGAATTTATCAACCCTGTCAAAAGTATACTTTTAAAATGGCGTGCATAAAAAACAATCTTAACTCTGTGTACTCTGTGTCTCTGTGGTTCGTTATTCAAGAACTCGTAGGTAATTTATAAAAATCAAAAAACACCCAGTTTTCTGGGTGAAATAATCTATCTTTTCGTAGTAAAAACAGTAGTAAACATCATCACCATCCCACCAACAAGAATTGAAACTCCTAAAATTCCCGTTATCAAATCCAAAGTACCAGTATCTATGTCCATTATTTAATAACTCCAGAACGCACTTATTTCAGAGTAAAGCAATATTTTCATAAATGCAATTCTAGAAATCCTATTTCCTAACTCTGATCAGGAAACCAAATGTCTATTAATATCGTCTACCAAAATGCAGTGACTTCAATAATGTTTAAATAATGTTTATGCGTCGTTTATTTTTGACCGTTGGAACAGGACTAATAATTGCTTTAGGGATGCAATCACAACTAATTGCAAAACCTCCTACTCCAGCTTCACAAGTAAAATCTAATCAATCAAATCTCAAAATTTTGAAAAAGAATACTGTTTTATGGAAGAAAGCAAACATAGCAAACTATCGTTATCAACTAACTAGAAGTTGCTTTTGTATACCATCAGCTAGACAACCAGTATTGATTGAAGTCCGCAATGGGAAAACAGTTTCTGTCACCTCTGTAGAAACCGGTCAACCTGTGGATAGAGAGTTATTCAATCAATATGATAGAGTACCTAAACTTTTTAGTCTAATTCGTGATGGTATTGCGCGTAAAGCAGACAGCCTGAATGTCAATTATGAACCCAAGGCGGGTTATCCAACGCAAATTAGTATTGACTATAGTCAACAGCAAGCAGATGAGGAATTATATCTGAATGTAGATAAGTTTGAAGTGCTGGATTAGTTTCTAAAAATAAAAATAAATCTTAATTAAGGTTTATTTATAATATCCATGTCCCCAATTTATTTGATACTTTATCCTAGAAGTTGGGGATTTTATTAAAAAGCAGAGCAGGAAGTAAAACACGATTTTAAAATAATTACAGGTAATTTATTTTATATGATATCTAGATTAAATACTTAATTGACCACCAGCTACAGAATAACACGTAACACACCATGATCAAAGGTTTGGTGCGTTACGCTGTTTTTATGCTTACTCCTGAATCCAAACAGAAACCGAACCACCTTGACAACGGAACTCAGCCCAGCCCCATTCATTGCTGTAAACTGGTTCTTGAATATGTTCTGTTAAATCGTAAAATTTGGCGTTAGGTTTACCAACTTCCATCCATTTACTACCACCGGGCCCATCACTCATTAATACAGCCATTGCTTGGGGATGTTCTGCATTTCCTAACCTCGTCCAACCGATGATATTCCAATGATCAAAATAATCATATTGAGAACCATAGGCAAAATTTTGACGGGCATAGAGGAACTTGTCAATTAACCAACGATGGGAAGGAAGATAAATATTATATCGGTTGCCATCTCTTCCCCAATCTTCATATTCTGCACCATAATAATCGGCATAAAATACACAGGGATAACCTTCTGCACGCAGCAAAATTAAGGCATAAGCTAGGGGTTTAAACCAAGGTTCAACCGGTGCTTCTAAGGCTTGTAATGGTTGGGAATCGTGATTTTCTACAAAGGTAACAGCATGAGTTGGTCGTTGCTGCATTAATGTTCCATCTAAAATACGTCGCATATCATAATTACCACCTGCTTTACTGGCATAGTGGAAGTTGTAATGTAAGGGAACATCAAATAAAGACATTTTGCCTTGTACAGCATCAAGATACCAATGTAAGGTGTTAATGTCGTTATACCAATATTCTCCTACCATAAATAAATCTTTTTCAACATATCTTTCCATTTGATCTAACCATTGAGGAAAGAACCAAGTAGAAATATGTTTTACAGCATCTATCCGAAAACCATTAACTTCCGTATTTTCAAGATACCATTCACCCCAACGGGTTACTTCTTCTCTAACTTCAGCATTTTGAAAGTCTAAATCACATCCCATTAAATAAGCAAAGTTGCCTTTTTCTAAGGCTACATAATCATCAAAACGTTTACCATCAAATAAATAGATCGTATTTCTTGCTTGGGAATAATCATCATAATCTACAGCGTCAAAGTGCCACCAATGCCATTGAAAATCTGAATGTTTACCTTGACGACCAGGAAATTTAAAATGGGTATAGGCATTAATATCCTGTTGCCAACCAACGGGGTTTAAACGATCATTTTGGGAGTATGGCGTGGCTTTGGCAATTTCTTTTTCATCTCCTCCCATTCTGTGGTTGAGGACTGCATCGGCGTAGACTTGTAAACCGTTTTTTTGTACTTCTTTAATTGCATCTAGATACTGTTGGCGATCGCCATATTTGGTACGAATCGAACCTTTTTGATCAAATTCTCCCAAGTCGTACATATCATATACGCCATATCCCACATCATAACCACCGGACATTCCTTTGTATGCTGGTGGTAACCACAATGCTGTAAAACCTGCTTTTGCTATTTCTTGGGCTTTGTTTTTTAGATCATTCCACAGGATTAAATTTGGATCAATATACCAGTGGAAATATTGCATCATTACGCCGTTGACTTGGGTCATTTTACTAATTTCCTCAGAGGTTAAAAAATAAGTTTGACATCAAATAAGCTCTTTGATTTTATCCTGGGGATGGACTGAGCTTTTTAGTTTATCCAAAAACCAATGGTATTTTTACGGAAAGTTGTCATTCTTTTTTATTTAAGTTATAATACCAAAATTATTCACATAAAATTGGTATTGATGTCACTTGAATTTATCTTATTTTTCACCAATCATCAATTACCAAATTATTCTTTTTTATATCTTTCTTGCCAAGCAACATAAAAGCATAAAATTCCTAATCATACATAACCCACTGCCCAACTACCACCAGTTCCCCAACCTAAATTAACCACAGTATCGGCTATTGTCCATTGATAACTGTGCATTAAACCAACCCACGATAAAACAGCACCACCTAATGACCAAAATGCGGCTTTTTAAAAATCTCTTTCGATGATAAAAACGGTGATAGCTGCTAAGATCATCGCCGAAAAAATAAACCCCTGCCCTAAGGCAAATGCACCATCAATAAAGGTATCACTTAACCCGGATTTCTCAATTAATGCAGGTGTAAATGGCTGTTCTGGTGTGCCTAAACCTGCTGCTCTCAAGGCGTTTTTGGCTATTAATGCCCCCCATCCCGCAATTCCCGGTAAAAGGCCTACAACTACCGCTGGCGCGTGGTGAGAGGGTGTAGCGGTGAAACTTTGGACAACGATAACAATACCCATCCACAGGACAATGGCCATACTTGCATGAATGGGGATAAAATAGGAAAATAGGGCGATAGAATAATATTGTGGAAAAATTGGAATTTTTTATAAAAATCCAGGCAATTCTCGAAAGTCAGTGTTATAATTTAGTTCCAAACTTAAAAATAGTAAGCCAAGCATCAAAACAACAGTTGAGTATCTAAACTGAACTCCTATAGAAATAAAACCCCCAGCTAGAAACTGAGGGAAATAATCTAATTAAGGTGCATCTACTATTTTCCTATCCGCTTGGTTTATCACCAGATCCGGAAGGCTTAGGTTATCTCAATATTTTTTTGTGTATAATCGAAAAATGTTTTTTAGTTAAACCCCCAGTTCCACCTGAGGGCTGTTGATCAATTAAGGTATATGTACTTCCATCTGGGAGTATGCTCAATCAGGAAGAAATATCAAGATACATAAATTTTTTCGATATTTGATCCAAACTCTTCTGCGTATAGTAAACAGGGTTTGTTGGTTAGTAACCATCAAGCCTTATTTTGATTTAAGCAAACCCTAAATAATTTAATTTGTACTGATAAGTTTAAATCCTGTAGCTTTGAGGATTTCTTCTGTACCTTTTCTCACTATCAAAGTAGGGAAGTCATTTCCATCTTCGGTGATAGGTTGTTCTAAAATGTAAATATAATCTCCGTTAGTCCATCCTGTTACACATTTACCATCACGACAGGAGATTTTACCACCGGTTAATTCAAGACATTGACCTTTGCTATCACATCCTTTGTAACTGAGGTTTCCTGTGTTGTTAACACCTGTCCAAGAGTTGTGATTAGACGTGGTAATTGTCCATTCACCATTACTAATAGTTTGGTTATTATTCTTAGTAGATGGGGATTTATTATTTTGAGAATTGGATGATTTTTGATTTTCGACAAGTTCCATTTTAGTAATTATAGATTCTTGACGAGTTTTACCGCAAGGTTCAGCACTTTCACAATCATTAATTGATTCGATGGTATAAGTAGCGCGGACTTTTTTATTTAAATATTTTCCTTCTTCTGCACAAATATCAAAACTTGCACCAACTTGATGTTCTTTACCTTGTTCATCTACCAAGGTAAGATAACAAAGTAAATCGCCATTAACTAATTCTTTAACTGTACCTATTTTTGGTTGTTGGGTTATATTTTTGGTACTTTCATTGGTACTTTCAAAAGTTGTCGGTGTTGTAATTGGTGAAGTTGTTGGTTGAGATTGTGGAGTAGGATTATTTGCTATTTCTGTTGTTGTATTTGTAGGTGTATTGCTACAACTAATTAGAGAAAGACAACAAAAAATTAAAGATATGCTGGGGACTACTTTTTTCATGGCAATATTGAATAACTACGAATTACGAATTATTTTGACATTTGACTAAATCACCGGGAGAAAAAGCACCATTTTCTGTGATAATTGCAGTGATTAAATTCGCAGGAGTCACATCAAAAGCAGGATTATAATACTCCACACCTGAAGGTGTAATAATAGTCTCCCCAACTTGATAAATTTCTGAGGGATGACGTTCTTCAATGGGAATTTGACTACCTTCAGCGAGGGTAAAATCAATGGTAGAAACTGGTGCAGCCACAAAGAAAGGAACATTATGGGCTTTAGCAACAATTGCTAAACTGTAAGTACCGATTTTATTAGCAGTATCACCATTTGCGGCTATCCTATCTGCACCAACTACTACTGCATCAATTAAACCTTGTTTCATGCAGTGAGCAGCCATATTATCAGTAATGACTGTGACGGGGATACCTTCTTGAACACATTCCCAAGCGGTGAGTTTTGCACCTTGTAAACGAGGACGGGTTTCGTCTGCAAATACTCTGGCTAATCTTCCTTCTCTCCAAGCAGAACGAACTACACCTAATGCTGTACCATAACCAGCTGTAGCTAAAGCACCAGCGTTACAGTGGGTAAGGATGATTAATTTTTCTGGGGTTTTGGGTAAAGCTCTGAAACCGTGATCACCGATAGCTTGACAGGTTTGGATATCTTCGGCGTTGATAGTTTGGGCGGTTTCTAATAGAGTCTGTTGAATTTCTGTGATTGTCCCTAAAGTTTCATAGGCAGTTTGCATCATTCTGCCAATTGCCCAAAATAAGTTTACCGCAGTGGGACGGGTAGAACGTAATAATTGGGCAACCTTTTCTAAACCGTTTAAAAATTCTGTGCGATCGCTAGTTTCAATTTCTCTTGCACCCAAATACATTCCATAAGCAGCAGCGACACCAATAGCCGGCGCACCTCTGACAATCATAGTTCTAATTGCTTCGGCCATGTCTGCACTGCGATGAATTTCCACCACAGCATATTCACCGGGTAAACGAGTCTGATCTATGAGTAATACTGAGTTATTTTGCCAAACAACGGGATAAAGCATAATTTGGTGATTGGTGATTGGGTTATTCATCCTCCCCATCTTTTATGGAACTTACGTAAACGAACCACAGAGACACAGAGAACACGGAGGAATTAGGGTTTGAGATATATTTTGTGTAAGTTTGATTTTACTTTGATAAATAAAGAATCATCATAGCAACTTTGGGGTAATGAAGAGAAATTCAGGTCTATTTTCTTGTTTATCCAACTCAAACAAAACAATCATCCTGTAAATCCTCGAATCCTGGACATCCTGATTCAGACAAATGAAGAATAAATATACTTGCTAATTACGCAACTAGGTAAGGGAATAAACTATCTCATATTTCTTGTTCTCTTCACCTTTGCGTCAGTTACCTTAACAATTCTTAACTCAATTTCCCCAAAAAAGTTTAACCAAGCATTTTTCACCCCAAATTATTGAGAATAGCTGAGAATAGCTCAACGCAATTTCAAGGGTCTTGACTTCTTTCCGGGTCATGTTATGATAGGTTTGAAAATAATCCAAGGGGGTTATATGTCTAAAATTTAAAATCACTCGAAATAAGGGAACGCAGATAAACGCGGATGGACGCAGATAGAAATCTTATAATTTATATATAAGAAACATAAATTCTTACTCTCTGCGCCTCTGCGTGAAAAAATCATGAAAGTATTCTCAATGTCCTAAGATTGGGGAAAATAAACAATCATCATCGCAACTTTGGGATGATTATGAGCGATCGCTTCAGGAACATGACCTAAAAGTGAAAACATTTGACCTTTTTGGACTACAGAACCATTTAATAACAATAAATCATTGCTTTGTAGTAATCTTGAAACTTCTTTAACAAAGTTTCCCCGCAGTTTTTGAATTGACATATCCTCTGGAATTAAACCTGCTGCAATTAAATCAACATCTAATCTTTTATTAGAAACCACCTGTAAAAGTTGCAAAGATGCTTTTAATTCTATGGCTAAAGTTTTCGCTAATTTAATACTTTGAGGAAAGGTACTAGCTTTAGCTTGTTGTGCGGTGAAAGCTAAAAATACTCTTGATGTGTGTTCAATAGGTAGGGGAAAACGACTGACTAAAACAGGTACAGAACTGCGCTGAACAATTTTGTCAATTACACCACCAAATAAATTTTCTTCATAAGTTGAGTAACCTTTCCAACCACAAACTATCACACTAGCTTGTTGTTCTGCTGCTACCCTAGCAATGCCTTTATCAATGGATTCATCTATTCTCCCAATTGGTAAAACTTTGGTGACAGCAGCATGAGCGATCATTTCGGCATTATCTAATAATTGATTTTGTCTGGTTTTATCAGCGGGAGAAATTGGTTCACCTTCTTCTATTAAAATATGTAGAGGTAATAAAGTTCCGGCTGATGATTTAGTCAGGATAATTGCTAATTGTAAAAGATTATCTTCTGTGTTAGGATTAGCAACAGGAATTAACACGCGATCGCCTAATTTTCCAACTTCTGTTTTTTGAGTATTAGCATCTTCCGGTTTCATTTTTTCTCCCCATCTTGCTGTCACCCAAGGGGAAGCAATGCAGGTAACTAAAATCATAGCAATTGTACCATTAACTGTTAATTGATCTACCAATTTGATGTTATAAGCAACAGTAATTGCCGCCAAAGTAGAAGCAGCTTGGGCAACAGATAACCCAAACATGACCATAATTCTATTTTTATTAAAACCAAATAATTTACCCGCACCCCAAGCAGGTATATACTTAGAAATAATAGCAACTGTCACCATTACCCCAGATACTATTAATGACTTTGGTTCTTGAATTAAAATCATGGGGTTGACTAACATTCCCACAGAAATCAGGAAAAATGGCACAAATAAAGTATTGCCAATAAATTGAATTCTGTTCATTAAAGGGCTAAGTTGGGGAATTATTTGAGTAATGGCAACTCCTGCTAAAAATGCCCCAATAATTGGTTCAATTTGGACTACATCAGCACCATAGGAAACTACAAATAAAGTAGCTAAAACAAAAGTAAATTCTGCCCCTTCGTCATGTCCAAACTTCCGAAAAAACCACTTACCTACACGGGGAACACCCCAAAGAGTCAGGAAGGTATAAATAATCAAAGAAGGGATTAAAAATAACCAGAATTGTAAGGTTAAATTACCTTGATGCGCTCTTACAACTACAGCTAATACTAACAGTGCCAAAATATTAGTAATTAATGTCCCACCCAGAGTCGTAGTTAAAACTTGCGATCGCATTATTCCCAATTTACTCACCACAGGTAAAGCTAATAATGTATGGGAAGCAAAACAAGAAGCTACCAACACAGAAGGTAGAAACTCGTAACCTATAGCCAACATTGCCCCCGTACCCAAAACCATCGGTACAGCAAATGTGAGAACCCCAAAAATTAACGCCTTATCAGCGTTATATTTCATATCATCTAGGCTAGTTTCTAAACCAGCCATAAACATCAAAAACAACAAGCCAACAGTACCTAAAAGCTCGATAGTGCTATCTCTAGCTAACAGTCCTAAACCATTTGGTCCAACTATCACCCCAGCCAGAATTAAGCCCACAATCCCCGGTAAGCGGATTTTTTCAAATAGAAGGGGTGCAACCAGCATTATCCCTAAAATCGTCAAAAATACGGGTACAGGTTCTTTAATGGGGGCAGAAACAACCGCTGGCAAGAAAAAATTCATCACATCTATGTTCATAGATATTTCTCTGGTAGTACGTTGGCACTTCCTTAAAATATCTATTAATTTGTGAAAACACAAATGTCATGAGTAACTATTTTTAGATATATTTTCGGGAATTAAGCAAGTTCCTCCTTCAAAGATTCTACTAATGCAGGTAAATATTTTGTAGCCTTACCTTTAAGGAGAGTAAAGCCATCTAATAACTCAGTATTAGGATCAGGATCTATAAAATATTTTCTCGGTACATTTTGAAAGAACTTTAATAAATTCGCAGCGGGATAAACTTGGGCAGAAGTACCAACAACAATAAACACATCTACCTGATTTTGAATTCTATATAAATCATCAACGTGCATATCTACCGCTTCACCAAACCACACTACATCAGGACGTAAATGTTTACCACATTTAGGACATAAATCACCTAATTTTACAGGTTCATTTATTAGTGATTTATAATCACATTGCCAGTCAGAATACATAGGAGGAATATCAAAATGCCATTCACATTTTTGATAATCTATTCTCCCATGAATATGCCAAATATCTTTTACTCCTGCTTTTTCTAACAGAGTATCAATATTTTGAGTAATACAAACCACATCAACATGATTAGCTAATTCAGCAATGGCTAAATGTGCCGCGTTTGGTTGACATTTCTGCATATATTCAAAATCTTCAGCGTGGAAATCTAAAACTAATTTTCGATTTTGCATCCAAGCCAAAGGAGTGGCTACTTCTTCCATGTTATATTTTTCCCAAACTCCTCCAGTATCTCTGTAAGTGGGAATACCACTTTCAGCCGAAAGTCCTGCACCGCTAAAAATAACAATCATTAATTTATGTCAGTGTAAATAATTGCATTATACATAATTATAAATTTTATCAGTAATTAGCCGGATAAGATTAAATATTTTATTGTCAGTATTTAGTCTTGATTGGTTTTATACAAAAAACTTTTTTTATACTTATCTGTAATTTTGCTTTAGTACAGTCAAGAAAGTGGCACTCAAGACACTGAATTTTTAACCCTTGTTGATAAAATTACTATTGTGTGAGGAGTAAGTTTAAGCTAAAAAACGCTTGGGGTGGAAACACGGCAACACTCCCAAGCGTTTTTTATTCTGGCTGTAAACGATATATTTAATTTACTAATATAAGATTCACAGGAAAACTATTGCCATTCTATTTAACCAGTGATATAGTCTAATAGTGTGTGAGGAGCAAAGTTCAAAAAGCGTTTGGGGTGGAAACACGGCAACACTCCCAGACGCTTTTTGCATGAAATAAAGAAATCAAATTTTAGTGCAAATAACCCTCTTCCATGACTCTAGGCAGAAGAAAAAATAAATCCTCAAGTTGTACATCATAAAAAACACACCCAATGAACTCATTCATAATCTGAATTAGCCATTGAAATCCTAGTTGTAAATAGCGATTGTGGAATAGTGTTATCCAAGGTTTAATTAAGCAATAATAAATGTATGGTTGGAGCAGCAACCGTAAGTTATTCAGTCGGTGATTCCAACCAAAAATCTTGTTCCACCAAAGATGTTGATAGAACTTTAATAAGTAAGTGAGTCATTTCTGCTGATGTTGGACTAATACAGATATATTAATTTAACATTTTTTGGATCATTGGGATTTATCAGTTATGATTTGCGTTCGCTTTTAGATACAGCTTTTGTGGCAATGCGCTTTATAACTGCCTTGTGAACTTACTTGTCACTAATGACTAATCACAAAATTGGGTAAATCTCCCCATACAAAAACGGGGACTTTTACCCTAGCGGGAACTATCCTTGATTGAGGAAAATATAAATGTAAGACTAAATGTGATCCCAAGACTATTATGGAATATTTATATTACCTGGCCAATGCTAGTTTAACGCTTAGGGTGGTTCAACACCTGCATCATCAGCCTCAAAACCCTCTTGCCTTTATCACAGTAATTCATCAAATTGATGGTTGGATAGTGAGAATAAAATTTAGAGAACCTATTTCAACACAAGATGACGGAGACTTTCGAGCGTTTTTGAATGAACTAGGAATTAGTTACGAACCACCCATGAGAGTACAAATGGCACTGTGGAGTTTAGAAGCTGGACAGTCTCCCGTAGATGTAATGCGTCGCTATCAAGTAGCAATTGTATCTCATGGTAGCCCAGAACAAGAAGAAATTGAAGCATTTAAACAACAATTTGTCCGGGGTTTAGGCTATTGTCCCGAAACTCTTGCTTAACAACAGGTGAAAGTTAAAAGGAGATGAGTAGGAATTATAACTCAGTTGGCACATCAAAAGCTGCTGGAATATATTCTAGTAGCGTTAAATAATACGTGCCTGTTGATACCTTAGCAAGATATGGTAAGGCAGTTTTTTGCTCAAGTTGTTTTGACAGAGGTTGAGAAAAAACCAAAGCTACATCAAAACGACAGGAGTAATGAGCTTTTTCGGGATACTTAGCTAAAAATATCCCTGCTGTTTGACAGAGCTTTTTTTGCTTTTTGATAGTAATAGAATTTCTACCTCCTGCATCCCAGTTTCCAGTGCTACGGGTTTTTACTTCTATAAATGCCAATATTGAATTTTCAGGATTTTGAGGTTGCTGACTAACATCAGTAACTTTTTGATCAACATATTCCGCAATAATATCTATTTCTCCCCAGCGACAAGAAAAGCGACGATGCAGAATTTTCCAACCTGTGGATTTTAGCCATTGGGTAACTAGGTCTTCACCTAAGTCACCAATATCAGCATAATGAAATGGAGGCAGTTTAGGCATGAATTAAAAATACTCAAAATACTCCAAAAATACCATGAATATCAAGTATCGTATTTTCTCACTCATACTCAGTGGACTGCTTTGGGCAATTATTCCCTTAACAGCATTATTTGGTTTAACATCAACGGCTTTAGCACTAGAATACAATAAACAAAACTTAATTGAAGCAGACTTTTCTGGTAGGGATCTCACAGATTCTAGCTTTGATCATGCTAATCTTCGTTATAGCAATTTTAGTCATGCTAACTTGCGTGGTGTAAGGTTTTTTGCAGCAAATCTCGAATCTGCAAATTTAACAGGTGCGGATTTAACAAATGCCACTCTAGATTCTTCACGTTTAATCAAGACTAACTTAACTAACGCTGTTTTAGAAGGTGCATTTGCGGCCAATGCCAAATTTGACGGTGCTATCATTGATGGTGCAGATTTTACCGATGTATTATTGCGTCGGGATGAACAGGCTAAATTATGTAAAGTAGCTCAGGGTACTAATCCTATTACTGGTAGAGATACCAGAGAGTCTTTATTTTGCCCTTAACAGAAAATTAGATTATACAGGATAAACCGTAATCTCCCTGACTAAATTGAAAAGTCAGGGATTTGAGGAAAAGCTTATCTATAAAAAATTTCGTAGCTTATAATACTGAGTGAATGACAATTCTTCTGTTTAAACTCTATACTTAGAAATAATTGTATAATTTTTCTTGGGCATAAAACCAGATGTTCACCCATTTTCAGGTCTGGATAGAGCTTTTTCAAGCCAAACTATCGAGGTATATTGTCACTTGGGTATTTACTAGCATTGTAGCTGTAGAAATAGCAATATTAATTCCATCTTATTGGCGACGTGAAAATGAACTACTATCAAAACTAGAAAATGTTTCCAATGAAGTGTTTTCTGCTCTTGTTTACAAAGTTGAACAGGGAGAAAATCCTCAAGAAATGTTGAATATGACCACTAGAAAACTCAAACCAGATTCTGCAATTCGCGGAGGAGTGCTTTACCAAGCTGATGGTCAGTTAATCAAAAAATTCGGTGAAAAACCTGATATTTCCTATAATGATGTAGCTAAGTCTCAGATTTCACGGCTAAGAAGCAAAGATAAACAATATTACGATGTTGTTTGGTTTATGCCTAAACAGCAAACAAAATATATCCTAATTGTCCGTCATAATTCTGCTAATGTGCAAGGAGAATTATACGCTTTTTCAGTAAGAATTGCAGGATTGGTTTTATTAATATCTATTTTTGTTACTTTCACCACAATGTTAACTTTGGGAGTAACCGTTATTAGACCAATTTTGTTATTAAGAGATGATTTATTAGCTGCGGGTGAAGCTATTAGTGAAGATTGGGATGATCCAATTTTTGCTACTTTATCTATGTCTAAACAGGATGAAATGGGAGAGGTAATTGCAGCTTTTCGACAAATGTTTGCAAGAGTGAGAAAAGAAATCCGCGAGCGCCAAAAAGTAGAAGCTTGTTTGCGGGATGAAAAGCAAAAATCAGATCGTTTATTACTGAATATTTTACCAGCAGAAATTGCCCAACAATTAAAGCAAGAAGAAAGTGCGATCGCTAATCGTTTTGATGAAGTAACAATTCTATTTGCTGACATTGTTAATTTTACTGGTTTATCTGCTCAAATATCCCCGATAGAATTAGTCAACTCTCTCAATGAAATCTTTTCTAATTTTGATAGATTAGCGGAATTTTATGGATTAGAAAAAATTAAGACTATTGGTGATGCTTATATGTTGGTTGGTGGTTTACCTACTGCTAGATCGGATCATGCTAGTGCAGTGGCAAAAATGGCTTTAGATATGCAAAAAAGTATATCTCAATTTAAAACACCTACAGGGAAATCATTTCAATTAAGAATTGGGATTAATACAGGTTCTGTTGTGGCTGGGGTAATTGGTTTAAAAAAGTTTAGTTATGATTTATGGGGTGATGCGGTTAATGTCGCTAGTCGCATGGAATCTCATGGAGTTGTTGGTAAAATTCAGGTTTCTGAAACTACTTATTTACACATTAAAGAGGATTATAAATTAGAAAAGCGAGGAGAAATAAAAGTTAAGGGTAGAGGGATGATGACTACTTATTTTTTAATTGGTGATTAGTTATTAGGCATGAGGTTATTATTATTAATTTTCCCCCTATTTCCCTTACCTTATTTTACCTACCATAAAATAATAAACTAATCCCCAAAATTGCTACTATTACCCCAATTATTGCTCTCCTCGTGACCTTTTCACCCATGAGAACAGCTAGGGGAATAATAAAAATTGGGCTTGTTTGCATGAGAGTGGCAGCAATACCGACATCAGTTAATTTGATTGCTGTCTGCTGTAACCAAATCGCTAAATATGTACCTAAAAAGGCGGCTAAAAAACAATAAAAAATAACTCGTTTTGACAGCTTAACAACATTTATAAAAATATGATTGCTTTGATTGGGTAACAATGCCCAAATTATGGTTACAAAAAATCCCGCAGTTAATCTTAATAATGCTGCCCATAAGGGGGAAATGTTGATCTGACTAAATGCAGCGCGAGATAAAATCGCACCAGTAGAATTAGCTGCTGCGGCTAATACCCCTAAACTAATTCCCTTCCATAGCTGGGTTGTAGAAGTATTGTTACCACCGCTAACCCTTTCTGTTACTACCCAAGCAACACCTAAAATAGTGAGTAAAATACCACACCATGCACTAGGATTGAGAATTTCACCTAGAAAAATATTAGCAGCGATCGCACTCATGGGTGGTGCTAAAGTTTCTATCAGCAAAGCGCGACGGGGTCCAAGTTTGTTAATAACTGCGAAAAAAGCTGTATCTCCAAAACCAATACCTACTGCACCACTGAGGAAAATCAATAATAAAGGTAAAGGTGCAAGGGTAGGTAAAAAATCCCCAGTTATGACAATGGTAATTAGTAAGAGAGCGATCGCAATTACACCTTTGATTAAGTTTAGCTGTAATGGGGGGATACGTTGCCCTAATACTCCATATACTACAGAGGCGATCGCCCACAAACCAGCCGCAGACAAGGCTGCTAGTTCTCCTCCTGCATTGCTAAAGGGAACAATTAATAAACTATTAAAAATTATTGATTCTCCTTACTTTGGGATAAAAACTATTTCATAATACATCAAATTAGGCGAATTAAAATTAGCACTCTAACAAAACAAGTGCTAAATTTTTAAGAAATTTTAAAACCAGTAAATAGAGTTGTAATTTATGTGTTTTTGTGGTTATAGTGAAATACATAGGAATAATCATTAATTCTGCAATTATCCATGACAAATTAAATAGCTGACCACGAAATAGAAAGCCAAAAATCAAAACTCATAATTATTAACTTAATTAACTTAAAAACTAATGAGTAATGACCAATGGCTAATCAGTAATAACTAACTTGGAGGATTGGAATGAAATATACTTTTGATATTGTCGGAGTATCTCCAGTATTGCATTTTTTCAATCATGAACAGGAAAACCTACAAAAACCCCAATCGCAAGGTGTAGAATATTTAGGTACTCAAATTTGTACTCTAGATGCGTTTTTAGCGTCTGTAGAATCAGTTCCTGACACTGGAAACTGGCATTTAGATAAAGTTGTAGACACCGTAATTGAATTTTGGTTAAACAATGCAGAGACTATCCAATATTGGAAAACTAGATTACAAGATGCAGGTGAAGATAACTTATTAGTAGCGAGATTAGCAGACATCAAATCGTTACAAGCAGAATTTGAATCTTTACTAGGTAAAAATTAAAGAAATGCTCACCCCAACCCCCTTGAAAAGGGGGACTAGGATTTGGTTTGTGAGAAATTTTTCAATAAGGATCAGAATCAAATCTACCTCGCTTGATACTTCTGAGATAATAACCCCGTGCAGGTAATTTATTCAAATCAAAAGAATCACCTCTAGGAACGCGCCAAATTTTATAGTCATAATATGTAAGAGGTTGACCAGGTTTGCAAACTTCTGGGGGGTGATCTCCAAATACAAAATAGACAGAACCCCGACCCATAACCTTAGCAATACCATATTTATCAACCAGTAAAGAAGTTTCTTCACTAATAGCTATACCCAAAGCAGTTGGAGACACACCATCTTGAATTTGCCTAGCAATAAAAACCATAATTCTCCCCATTCGTTTGCGTTCATCAAAATGGGTATCAATTACAGTTCTCCGTAAATGTTTCCACTGAAAAAAGTTATAGGTAAAGGTAATATTCCGATAGGGATCTTCTACTGCTTCATTGGTTTCAATACTATCCTCACAGGCACAGGAATCATAAACAAATTCACTTTGAATCATTGCCCCTGCACTTGTACCACCAATAGCTCCCCCTTTATCATAAACTGATTTAATTGCAGCTTCTAACTTAGTATTTTTCCAGTTGCGGATATATTGACATTGATCACCACCAGCAAAGAAAATTACCCCAGCATTTCTGACCTTATCAAAGATATCAGTTCTGTTTGCTTCTTGTTTGTTTCTGATGATTAAAGTTTCCACATAATTTACACCTCTCATCCGATAAATTAATTGGTTGTAATCATCATTACCAGCAGCACGAATTACTAAAACATTAATTTTTTTGTCTGAATTGTAACCACCTCTAACTTGATCGATCATCCACTGAATAGCGTCATCAACATCTGGACCGCCACCGCCTAAATTATGGACAGGGCCAGCTAAGGTAGGCAGTTTATATTTATAGACAGTTTTCGGTGAGGAAGGACGAACATCCCTAGTGATATCTGTAAAGAATCGCCTCAAGTTGGTTTTCAGATGGTTGATAATCCGGTTTACTATCCTGGAGAGGAGAGTTTTTGCATTCTTTAAACGCCTGGCTAGATGGGGGAATGCCTTTGTCATAGTTATCTTTTGGCGCAAACAGCAATCACCCTAACTCTCGCATCAATAGGGGTAAAATTCCCAGCGTATAAGCTTTGTACTGTTTTTTTACGCCAAAAACCCAGAGTAATTAATCATTCTCTGAACTTATCTGCAAAAACCACATTTTTAGGAGGTTTTATTTTACCAATCAATTAGCGATCGCTCTTTTATAACTCTGGCATAGACAGTTTCCGTTCTTTTAGCTAATTTTGGCCATCTAAACCTGCGTTCTAAATCTTGATAGGCGTTATCTATCAACCATTGCCGATAACCTGGATTTTTTAAAACTTCCAAAATTCCCCAGGCTAAAGAATCAGAATTATTGACTTTAGTGACAATCCCTGTTTTTGTATGTTGTACCACTTCCGGTAAACCACAGGAGTCGGAAACCACTACAGGAACTCTCGAAGCAAAACTTTCTAAAGCCACGATACCAAAAGGTTCATAAAGACTAGGAAAAACTGCACAGTCAGCAACTGTTTGAAATTTGTCTAAGTATTCATCAGAGAGGAAACCAGTAAAATAAAATTTATGCCAAAGTCCTAAATCCCAAACTTGTTGTTTTAAATGGTCAGTATTACCACCACCAACAATGACAAATTTAACATCATCTCCCATTTCCCACAGTACCCTGGGAGCAGCATTAATTAATACTTGGACACCTTTTTCATAGGCCATTCTGCCCACATAATAAACAATTTTTTCATGATCGGTGGCAAATTGACGACGAAAATCTTGAGCATGAAAATCTTGGTGATGCTGTTTTTTTTCAGGCCGAATACCATTATAAATAACATCAATTTTATTCCCAGGAATATGTAAAGTGCGAACTACTTCACTCCGCATATATTCAGTACAAACAATGACACGCCAAGCATTATAAGCTAGTAAATTTTCCTTACCATAAATGTAGCGTTGGGTATCATTATGGATGCCATTACATCGCCCATGTTCTGTGGCGTGAAGGGTAGCAATTAAGGGAATTTTAAAAGTATGCTTCAGGGCGATCGCCCCATCACCCACTAACCAATCATGGGCATGAATCAGATCAAAATCTCCTTCTTCCTGAATTAATTTTCCTCCGTGATCTCCCATACTTTCATTTAAATTAACTACCCAATGAAAAAAGTCATTACTCTGGGCTACTGGTACTCGATGTACATGAATACCTTCAACAACTTCATATAAAGATGCAGATGGAACTTCTGGTGTAATCAAGTGAATGTCATGTCCTAGCTTTACCAGTTCAGGGTATAATTCCGCTACATGACGGGCAATTCCCCCTACTATCCTTGGTGGAAATTCCCAACACAGCACCAGTATTTTCATGAACTTGACTCCCCAATTACAAAAATTTAAAAACACCAGAAAAGACTATTTTTATCTCAAAATAATGAACTAAGATCATTCCCATCAGAGAGATCAGAAAAACTTTATAATTTTTTAAGAGTTTTTTGCATCAAGCTTATCATATTGACTTATGATTAATAGCTGCATAAAAAACCCGATTTCTTGATGAAACCGGGTTGATCATTTCTAGCTCTCAGTAGTTAACTAGGGTTTGCGGAAAAAGTGTTGTCGTGAAGACAGGTGACAGGTGACAGTTTCAAGAGTTGAATGAGAATGATATTTTCCTTTCAGCAGGAATTAAATGTAAGGTTTTTCAGTTCTCACCTCATCAAATCTGGCACTTTTTCAACTTTAAATAAGCTCAAATCTTTTCCCTGTAATGCTTTCATATTTATTCTGTGAAAATTCCTATTTGATGGCGTGCAGGATCAAGAATGAGTTTTCACCTGCACCTCCTGCACTAATTCTGATCTAACTTCAACACCGCCATAAAAGCCTCTTGGGGTACATCCACCGTACCTACAGATTTCATCCGCTTTTTACCTTTGGCTTGTTTCTGCAACAATTTCTTCTTCCGGCTAATATCACCACCGTAACACTTTGCAAGTACATCCTTCCGTAAAGCTGGAATATGTTCACTGGCAATAACTTTACTACCAATGGAAGCTTGAATGGGAACTTTAAATTGATGCCGAGGAATTAGTTCTTTGAGCTTTTCAGCCATTGCCCTGCCAACATTGTAAGCTTTATCTCGATGGACAATCATTGCTAAAGAATCTACCGGATCACCGTTAATCATAATATCCAACTTCACCAAATGATTCTCACGATAGCCAATCAGATGATATTCCATACTCGCATAACCACGAGAACGGGATTTCATTTGGTCAAAAAAGTCCGTAACAACCTCTGCCAAAGGTAATTCATAGGTAAGGGTAGTCCGTCCTTGGGTGAGATATTTCATATCTTTGAACACACCCCGACGAGTTTGAGACAACTCCATCAAAGTCCCAACGTAGGTTTCTGGAGTAATCATTTCTACCTTGACATAGGGTTCTTCTATTCTTTCCCGGTCATTAGGTGCGGGTAAATGACTAGGATTATCTATGTACAGTTCTTCACCCTTGTTCGTAATCACCTTATAAACCACGGAAGGGGCGGTAATAATTAAATCCAGGTTATATTCTCGTTCCAAGCGTTCTTGGACGATTTCCATGTGCAGTAAACCCAAGAAACCGCAACGGAAACCAAAACCCATAGCGCTAGAAGTTTCTGGTTCATAATGTAAAGCTGCATCATTAAGACTCAACTTTTCCAATGCTTCCCGCAAATCTTCAAACTGATCTGCATCTATGGGAAACATCCCACAAAATACCATGGGGTTAGCTTCGGTGTAGCCAGGTAAAGGTTCAGCGGCTTTGGCTTTAGATAAGGTGATAGTATCACCTACCCTGGCATCAGCTACAGCTTTAATAGATGCGGCGAAATAACCTACCTCTCCAGCGTGGAGTTCTTCTACTTGTTTCTGGTTAGGAGAGAGAACACCTAACTCATCAATTTCGTATTCTTTACCCGATGCCATTAAATAAACGCGATCGCCTTTTTTAACCGTTCCATCCATCACCCGGAAATAAACAATTACTCCCCGGTAGCTGTCATAATAACTATCAAAAATTAATGCTCGTAAGCGTTCATCAACCGTATTAGCTGCTGGGGGTACTCGCTCGACGATCGCCTCTAAAATTTCAGGAATTCCAATTCCTTCCTTAGCAGAAGCCAAAATTGCCCCACTGCAATCTAAACCGATAATTTCTTCAATTTCACCAACTACTCGATCTGGTTCTGCTCCTGGTAAATCAATTTTATTTAACACTGGAATAATTTCTAAATCATGCTCCAGTGCCAAGTACACATTGGCCAAGGTTTGGGCTTCTACACCTTGGGAGGCATCCACAACCAATAAAGCACCTTCACAAGCTGCCAAACTACGGGACACTTCATAGGAAAAATCCACGTGTCCGGGAGTATCAATTAGGTTGAGAACATATTGCTGACCATCTTTAGCGGTATAGTTCATCCGGGCAGCTTGCAGCTTAATTGTAATACCGCGCTCCCGTTCCAGATCCATGTTGTCAAGAAACTGCTCTTTCATCTGTCGGTTTTCTACAGTTCCAGTGGCTTGTAGTAAGCGATCAGCGAGAGTAGATTTCCCGTGGTCAATGTGAGCAATAATACAGAAATTACGAATGCGAACTGCGGGAACGTCAGTCATATACTATCTTTGCTTGAGCAGCAACCAAAAGTTAAAACTATTTACTTCATGTATTTTAATGCTTTCTCAGCCAAGACGGTAATTTACTGATTCTATGGACAGGTGAATATTTGATAAGATCATGCAACTCTATTTATATCTATCGGTATTGGTATTGATAAATTAGGAGGCATACAATCAAGATAAATTTTACTCAACATAACTTCTAGAGAGGGAGCTAGTGTCTAGCCAGTTATATTCAAAGAGACATTTAAGACTTGCTCCTCTTAGTTTGCTACTATTTGCCATAGCTATCTAACTGCACTTTTTCATTTATCAGCGAAATAGCTCCAACCGTTAATCTAACTGCTTGACAAACTTTTGGATAAAAACATTTTAGAAAATCTAAACCTATGAATATGCAACCAGAACCCAACAATAGTGAGACAGTACACACTAAAAAGGTAGAAGTCTCTGTCAGTCTCGATCCTGAGTTAATGGATCAAATTCAGCATCTGACCAACGATCCCAGTAAAGTAATTGAAGTTGCCATCCGTCAGTGGTTGCGGGGTGATGTACCCAGAGATGATGAGTTAACACGCACGCCAAGACGCATACCTGTTCCCCCTAGAGGAGAATGGAATGATTGAGATTAAAAGGCAAGGGGAAAAGTTAAAAGTTAAAAATTAAAAGTCAAAATTAATAATTCTTGTCCCTTGCTTTTTTCTTCCTTCTGAACTGCTGTTCCTTCCTTAATGATACAAAATGTAAATTTTCAGGCTCTCAATCGCAGAAAAGTCAAAAATACATAATCGAAAGTGTGAAAGCTGTAAAAGTTTATGCCAAAATTTAAACAGCTTTAGTATAAGCACGGTGGAAAGCAATTTGTCTATCCAACTCGATTAATGACTATTACTGCGAAAAACCAATTCCCAAATTTATTTTCTCAAAACTTGGAGTCTACCAACCGCAGTACAGATGACTCGTTACCAACTATTGGTTGTGAGTTAATATACACCCAGGATGAAACAGGGCGTTATCTGACGTTTGATTGGCAGTATGATGAACTCCTAGATTTGGAGACCGAGAAAATAGTTGATGATCTCAATCAACGTGAAATTTTTGTGCCAGTAGATAAGGTTGCTTATCTGGAAAGCTTGCAGCGAATTTTAACAACGTTAGTCCCAGAAAAGTTGCAGTGCTGGTTTAAATGCAGTCAGCAGTTAATAGAGTTGGAGTTGACAATTACCCCCATTATGCCGCGATGGGGTCAACTTGCAACTACTGTTTTGGTAATGGGTAGGTTGTTGCCATCTCCAGTAAATGGTCAAGAAACAAATCAAGCGGTTAAAACAGCTTCTAAAATAGAGTTGAGTTTGGGTGGTCGCAGTGTCCAGCAAGTATCACTACGATATCAAAAACTGTTAAATAGAATTACCAGAAATATCCGACGGACTCTGGATATAGATATTATTTGGCAATGTACAGTTGATAGTTTAGGCAAAATTCTCAAACTGAAGCGTTGTATTATTTTTCCTTATCAGTCTAAAAATGAAAAAGTCCAGGTAATTGCAGAATATCATCAGCCCGAATTAAAGCCATTACTAGGGCTAGAAATAGATATATCTGCTACACCTGCCTTTGCTCAGGCTGTGAAAACTTTAAAACCAATAGTGACAGAGATATCTATCTTAAATGACTCTCAGCCCCAAAAGTTCTTACTGTTTGCTACTAATTATCAAGATAAACCCAATGGTTTAGTGGCTTTAAGTTTAAGTCCAGAATACAAATTATTAACAGAAACTGAATTAGAATTAACTAAAGAGTTGGCAGATCAGTTAGGTACAGCGATCGCCCATGCAACTCTGTACAAAGAGTTAGAAGATGCACGACTAAAGGCTGAGGAAGCATCCCGGTTAAAAAGTGAATTTCTCGCCAATGTATCCCATGAAATTCGTACTCCTTTAAACGGGATGATCGGCTTCTTAAAGCTGATTTTAGAGGGAATGGCAGATGATCCCGAAGAACAAAATCAGTTTGTCTCTGAAGCTCATCAATTATCAATTCATCTGTTAAATATTCTCAATGACATTTTAGATATTGCCAAAATTGAAGCCGGAAAAATGGAGTTAGACTGTTCACCAGTTAAACTCCAGGAGTTATTTGCGGACGTAGAAAACTTTACCCGTCCCCAGGCAGAAATGAAACATCTAAGCTTACAAATGCAAATGCCTGTCACTTCGGATGAAATTATCGTTCAAGGTAACTATCAGCGGTTGTTACAAGTGATGTTGAATTTGGTTGGTAATGCTATTAAGTTTACCCATGAAGGTGGAGTTACCATTAGTGCTGATTTAGTGATCAAAAAGGCTAAAGGTAAATCTAGTAAGCCACAAGCACCGGGTATGGTGAAGGTGAGAGTGGCAGATACTGGTATTGGTGTTTCTCTAGATAAACAAGACAAGCTGTTTCAATTATTCTCCCAGGTTGATGGTTCTCGTACTCGTCATTATGGAGGTACGGGTTTAGGATTAACCATATCCCAAAAGCTGATTGAGGCCATGGGTGGTGAGGTGCATTTTTATAGTTTGGGTGAAGGACTTGGTTCGACTGTCACTTTTACTGTTCCTCTTTATCAACAACCTGTCATCTGTTCTCCAACCGAATGTGATATTGACAACTAAAAGTAAGGGAAGATTAATCAGCCAATGCCCTATTTTTCAATTTGTGTTTTCATTAATTTTTGCACACTCACTAAGGCTCGGTTTAATTCATAGTTTTTGATTTCTTGGTTGTGTAAATAAGCTTGTTGTTCTTCTTCAATCATTTTTATGTCTTGGATAACTAAACCATCAAGTAATTTCTGGGCCGCACCAAATAAGCTATCTTTGATAAATTTCCGAAACCATACAGGTAATTTGTGCAGTCTCCAAAAAGCATTAAGGGAAGTAAAATGAATTAAATATGCTTTGGTTTCTGTTTCATTGATGGGACACAATAAACAGTAAATTTTAAAGTCTTGGCCCAGAGTGGATACCCAATGAGGATAAACATAACTCACATCTAAAGGTTCAGAATGTAAGCGACGCAAAGCCGGAAAAAATAATTGCGATATTGACCAAATTTTATCTATTTTATAATAACTTTGGGCTGTATAATGGGCATGAACGCTATTTTCATCTTCATCAATATTTTGTAGTGATGCTTCTGCCCAAGCTTGTAAATCTTGATGTAAATGTCCGTGATACATATCCATCAAATTTTCTATTAAGTAGGAATAATGGGCGTGAGTATTAATCACAGAAACTGTGGCAATATAATTAAGATGATCCCATTCTGGTAAACCCATTGGTTCTATTTTTGGTGTTTCATTTCCTGGAAATAACCAAATAAAACCATCTTGTTCTTTGACTGGATAATGGCGAATTTGACAACTTGGTAATTTTTGATTTGCTGCTAAATAGGGAACTTTTGCACATTCACCTTGACTATTAAACTGCCAACCGTGATAAGCACATTCTAATTCATTAGCAACTACTTGTCCATGACTAAGCTTAACTTGACGATGGGGACATCTATCTTCCAAAGCGTGAACTTTTCCGCTACTGTCTCGATAAAGTGCGATCGCCTGTTTCCAAATTGTCACTGATAAAGGTTTATTGATAACTTCATCACTCCGTGCTACCACATACCAATGATGAGGATTAATTCCTAATTTACGGACACTTTTTTGTCCAAATTGGTTTAGAGAAGAATTAGACTCAGGTATTATTTGTTGCATGATTTGTGAAAAATTAAGTATATTTAAAGGTGTTGTATAGAAATAATATTTGATTTTTGTAAAGCTAGGTATAAACCTTTATGTTTTATTCCCTGTTATCCATTCCTTTAACTTCTCACGATAAAGTAGTTATAAATTAAAGCAGTCACTATATTCAGGAATAAATCTGTATGACAAGTAACCAAGAAACTCTCACCCCTGATGAATTTATTGATGAACTCATTAGCGAAACATCAGCACCTAATCATGTAGAATTAATTGAAAGTGTGATTAGCACCTTAGAACAAGATGACAGTGCGATGGTGAGCCACACAGATGGTGTTTATCTGTGGAAGTTTAAATATGGGAGTGTGCAAGTATTTATTAGACTCACTGGTTTAAGTGATGAAGATACTATCACAGTGTGGTCATCGGTATTAAAACTACCTGCCAAAGATGAACCCAGATTAATGCGTTATCTATTGGAACTAAACTGTACTAGCACCTTTGAAGCTCGCTTTGGGATCACTGATAATCAAGTAGTTGTCATATCCACACGCACAGTCGCAGAATTATCACCAGGAGAAATTTCTCGGATTATTACCATTGTTGCTACCATCGCCGATGATAATGATGACGTGCTAATTGAAGAATTTGGTGTAGCGTAGGTACAGCAGGTGACAGGTGACAGGGTTGAAAGTCTGTTTATAGATTTTACCGTTAATTAATGTCCTAATCGCCTTGTCTGTGACTATAATTTAGGATTTGAGGATTTGTGGTAAAACAGGTTTGGCGACTAATTCCTAGTTTTGCGGCTGCTGGTAACATCCAAATGGCAGTTGACAGATGGTTATTAAAACAGCATGAGTTAGGAAAACATCCTTCCACCCTGCGGTTTTATACTTGGTCGCCACCTGCGATTTCTCTGGGTTATCATCAAAAAAAATACCCAGAATATTGGCAAAATCTCAGTTATCAAGGTGATAAACTAGATTTAGTCCGTCGTCCTAGTGGTGGGAGAGCGGTTTTACACCAAGGAGATTTAACCTATGCTGTGGTTACTTCAGGAATAGCGGAAAATCGTTTACAAGCTTATACAAAAATTTGTGAGTTTTTGATTTCCGGCTGGCGATCGCTCGGTGTAGAGTTAAATTATGGACAAGCTGGCCGTGGTTATATTCACAACCCCAACTGTTTTGGAACAGCTACAGGTGCAGACTTAGTTTTAGAAGATGGTAGTAAATTAATTGGTAGCGCCCAACTGCGAAGAGGAAAGGCGATATTACAACATGGTTCGATAATTTTACAGTCAAATGCAGACTTATTTGAGCAAGTTTTCGGGGAAAATACTCTTGAAGCCGTTGAATTACCTGAGAATTTAGACCAAGAAACTATCATCAACGCTTTAACTGATGCGGCTTGTGATAGTTTTAATATGCAGTTGGCAGTAGAACCGTTTTCTGATGCTCAGTGGGAAGAAATTTTAGCATTAGCGAATGAGGATATAAATTGCCAAAATGTTCAGTCTTAAACTTTGCGCCTGTGCATGAGTTAAGCTATTGTGCAGCTAGATTCTATAATAGGATTAAGTAAAAATGATTAACAAACAAATCAGCTAGGGGTTTAGCAATGCTCAACCCTTATTTTTTACGAAAAAACATGGAAAATTTACGATTTCCAAGGCACCTGGGTGGGTTTTTGCTGTGTATATGTGGTTTCTAACTGAGCTTTTAAGGAAATGTCTGACTTAGAGATACAAGGTGTAGATTTAGACCGTTCATTGTCTGGTTATGATTACGAACTGCCACCGGAATTAATTGCCCAAAATCCGGCTGTTCCTAGAGATAGTTCTCGTTTATTGGTGATAGATAGTCCCAATACAGGTGAGGAAAAACCAGCACTTAACCACATTTTCCGGGATTTGTTGAATATACTTAAACCTGGTGACTTATTAGTGATGAATAACACAAAAGTTATCCCTGCTAGGTTGTATGGACACAAGTCTACGGGTGCGGAAGTGGAAGTATTGCTGTTAGAGGAAAGACAGGATAATTGTTGGTTAGCTTTGGTGAAACCGGGTAAACACTTCAAATTAGGAACTGAGATTATTTTTGATGGGGATAAAACTCTCGGGACTGAACTGGTAGCTACGGTGATAGAAAGGGATGAAGCAACTGGAGGAAGGTTGTTGCAGTTTGATGTACCGGAAAATCAATCCTTGGTGCAGGTGTTGGAGAAATTTGGAGAAATTCCCTTACCTCCTTATATCAATGCTTCTAGTTCTACAGATGAACAATATCAAACTGTTTATGCTCAAGCACAGGGAGCGATCGCCGCACCAACCGCAGGATTACATTTTACACCAGAACTTTTACAAAAATTAAGCGATCGCGGTATTGATCAAGCTTTTGTAACTTTACACGTCGGTGTCGGTACTTTTCGACCAGTAGAAGTGGAAGATGTAACTACCCACGAAATGCACGCAGAATGGATTGAAGTCAGTAATACCACAGTAGAGCAAATCCGCGCTACGAAAGCCGCTGGGGGGAGAATTATTGCCGTTGGGACTACGGTTGTGCGGGCTTTGGAAGGTGCGGCACAATTTGGGGATTTACAACCTTACGTTGGTAAGGTAAATTTATTTATCTATCCTGGTTATCAATGGCAAGTGGTAGAGGGATTAATTACGAATTTTCACTTACCCCGTTCTAGCTTACTGATGCTAGTTAGTGCTTTAATTGGCAGAGAACGACTGTTAAAAATTTACCAACAGGCGATCGCATCTCAATATCGCTTTTATTCCTTCGGTGATGCCATGCTGATCTTACCTGAAGCCACTATCAATGTTGATAATGGGTAATGCCCAATGACAAATTGTGAATTTTTGATGTAGTTATGGGTACTATGACTGAGTAAGGAAATCAATTATAAATACAGGGCTGCAAATTATGTCTAAAAAGCTGCATTCTTATCAGTGTTTACACAGTCTAGCTAATGTAAGTTTCGACAAAATTTACAAAAATTCTGGACAGCGATTAGGATTTATGTTTGCTGTTTCGACGTTTTTATTGTTGGCTTTACCGACATTTATTGAGTTACCAGGTAATAGATTATTAACTCAAGTATTAGCTCAAGAAAGCGTGGTTTCTCAGGATTTGGATGCAGCGATGTTTTACCAAATGGGGGTGACACGTTATAACCGCAAAGATTTACAAAAGGCTGAATCTGCTTTTCGTCAGGCTTTGCAACGAGATCCAAATATTGGATTAGCACATAATTATTTAGGTAATATCTTGATGGAGCAAAATCGCTTAGATTTAGCTGTACAAGAATACGGAGAAGCCGTCAGAATTAATCCAAATTTTGCCGAAGCTTATTATAATTTAGGGTTAGCACTGCAAAAGCAAGAAAAACCAGAAGAGGCGATCGCCGCTTACAGACAAGCTTTGGTAATTAATCCAGAAATGTCAGTTGCCCATTATAATCTAGGTCTAGCATTATATAAGCAGGAATTGCGTGATGAGGCGATCGCCGCTTACCAAGAAGCAATAAAATTAGATAATAGTAATGCCAATGCTTACTTAAATTTGGCACTGGTTTTTCAACAAGAAGGACAAATAGAATCGGCAATTTCTAACTATCGTCAAGTCATCAAACTTGCTCCAGAAAATACCTTAGCCTACAACAATTTGGGTGTTTTATTAATTATTCAAGATCAACCTTCAGAAGCTATAGAAGTTTACCAAGAAGCTATTCGCCAAAATCCTAAAAATGCCATAGCTTACTACAATTTAGGAGTCACTTTATATAATCAGGGAGACCTAAAACAAGCTAATCAAATATTAAACCGCGCTCGTCAAGAATACAATCAACAAGGTAACACTGAGCAAGCGGCAAAAATTGATGAAATTAACCAAAAAATTGCTCAATCTTTAGAACCTAAACCAGAACCTAAAACGCCCACAGTTGCACCCGCAACAACTCCTACAAATAATGGTGATGTAATGTTACCACCACCAGAAACAGCAGTACCAATTAACCCCACAGATAACTCGGAGACAGAGGAAAAAACACTAACTGAAACTACAGATAAGTAGATTATTAATGATCAGTGAAAATTTGGTAATTGGGTAAGTTCATACAACAACAGATGATGAAATCTAGACAGCAAAAGATTCTCAACTCTATCAGATGTCAACTGTCACCTGCTATACTACCAATTACCAAATTTTAAATTGGTAGACGATTAATATCTTTATTACAACCAATAACCACCATTGCAGAACCCCGTTCTAAACGTTTAGTAGCATCAGGATTAATTTTAAATTTGCCATTTTGACTAACAGCTAATAAATTTAAACCATAACGATTTCTCAGTTGAATTTCTGCCACAGTTTTACCATGAAATTCATCCGGGACAATTACCTCAACAATACTATGATCTGGATCAAGATCAAACCTATCTAAAATAGAAGGTTTAGTTAATGTTCTCGCTAAAGCACAACCAGCTTCATATTCTGGAAACACAACATGATCTGCACCCACTCTTTTTAATAACTTCCTGTGAACTTCACTAGAAGCTTTAGCAACTACATGAGGAACACCCGCTTCCTTAACATTCAACGTAGTAATAATACTTTCTTGAATATAGTTACCAATTGCCACAATTACCGTATCAAATTCAAAAATACCAGCTTCTTTAAGAGCAGCAGGTTCAGTAGAATCTAACTGTACAGCATGACTAACAATTTCGTCATTTAAAGCCTCAGACACCAGTTTCTCATCAACATCTGTCGCTAGGACTTGATAACCTAAACTATGTAATGTTGAACAAACAGAACGACCAAAACGACCCAAACCAATAACAGCAAATTGGTTGTTATCTTTACGTAAACTGCGAAAAAACTTTAAGGATGAAAGGTTCATAAATTTGTCATTAGTTATTAGTTATTAGTTATTAGTCATTAGTCATTAGTCATTTTTACCCAATCACCAATCACCAATCACCCAACCAGTAAATTTTCTTCAGGATAGTGAACTCTACTAGGACGAGGATCTCCTAATACTGCCGACATTAATAATAAAATGCCAACCCTACCAATGTACATAATGACAATTAAAATTAATTTTGCAGCGATAGAAACACTACTAGTAATACCTGTAGATAAACCAACTGTAGCAAAAGCTGATACCACTTCAAATAAAATTTGAATAAACTCTAATTGTGGGTCAGTCAAACTAATTAAAACAGTTGCTAAAATCACGGTAGCTAAAGAACCAATCACTACTCCTACAGCTTTCAAAATTAGTGATATAGCTATTTTACGATCATAAAGTAAAACGTCCTCTTTCCCTTGTAAGATTGCTTTTGTACAACTGGTAAGAACTCTTAATGTGGTGGTTTTTATGCCGCCTCCAGTTCCTCCGGGACTAGCACCAATAAACATCATCGCAATCGTGATAAATAAGCCAGCATCAGTCATACTGCCAATATCAACACTATTAAAGCCAGCAGTTCTAGTAGTTACAGACTGAAACCAAGCTAACAATAACTGATCGGAGAAAGTTGAATTTCCAAAGGTTTGCGGATTTCTAACTTCTATCAAAAAGAAGGCGATTATTCCCAACAATAACAGCATTAAAGTTGTACTTATTGCCACTTTAAAATCTAATGAAAAGACTATAACACTAGGTTTTCTTAAAAGTTTATCCCGCGCCCATAGGAATATATCTAATATTACCTGATAACCAATGCCGCCAAAGATAATTAATCCAGCAATTGTGAAAACTACGATTCTAGAATTTTGATAACTTACTAAACTATCACTAAATAAACTAAAACCAGCATTATTCCAAGCACTGATACTATGAAAAATTGCTAACCATAGTCCTTGATTCCAACCAAAATCTTTAACAAAAGTTGGTAGTAATAAAAATATTCCTGTAATTTCAAATATCAAAGTTGTGGCCACAATTGAGCGAATCATTTGTGTACTACCACTCATCCCTGGACGATCTAAAGCCTGTTGAATAGCTATTTTTTGACGCAGATCAAATCTTCTCCCAATTAACAAAATTAAAAATGTAGTGGTTGTCATATAACCTAAACCACCAATTTGAGCCAACATCAAAATCAGTAACTGACCAACAAAGGAAAAATCACTACCAGTATCAACTACCGCTAACCCAGTTACGCAAACAGCGGAAGTTGAGGTGAATAGTGCTACAATCGGGTCATTCCACGTACCATTGCTAGTGGAAAAAGGCATCATTAACAGGAATGTTCCCGCCAGAATTACAGCCAGAAATCCTAAACATATTGTGCGAGCAACAGTCATAAGTAATTCAAAAATTTTTCTGAAAACACAAAATTGCCTTATCTAATTAAATACACAGATGGTAGCCTAACGATATGTTTTTGAAAATTTTACTTGGCCTTTATCTAATGGATTTATGAGTACAACACTTTATCAGCAAATTCAAGAATTTTACGATACTTCCTCTGGTTTGTGGGAACAAGTCTGGGGAGAACATATGCACCACGGCTATTACGGTGCAGATGGTAAACAGCAAAAAGAACGTCGTCAAGCACAAATTGATTTAATTGAAGAGGTACTAAACTGGTCAGGGGTAAGGGATGCAGAAAATATCCTTGATGTCGGTTGTGGAATTGGTGGCAGTTCTTTATACCTAGCTGAAAAGTTTAATGCTAAGTCTACAGGAATCACACTCAGCCCTGTACAAGCTGCTAGAGCAACCCAAAGGGCTGCGGAGGCTAATTTGAGTGCAAGTAGTCAGTTTCAGGTAGCTAATGCCCAAGAAATGCCTTTTGCTGACAATTCTTTTGATCTGGTGTGGTCTTTAGAAAGTGGTGAACATATGCCAGATAAAACCAAGTTTCTACAAGAGTGTTATCGGGTTTTAAAGCCTGGTGGTACATTGATTATGGTGACATGGTGTCATCGTCCTACGGATCAATCACCACTCACGCCAGATGAACAAAGGCATTTACAAGACATCTATCGGGTTTACTGTTTACCTTACGTGATTTCTTTGCCTGAATATGAGGCGATCGCCCACCAATTACCATTAAACAACATTCGCACCACTGATTGGTCAACCGCTGTCGCTCCTTTCTGGAATGTAGTTATTGACTCGGCTTTTACTCCCCAGGCATTTCTAGGGTTAATATTCTCTGGTTGGACTACAATTCAAGGGGCGCTTTCTCTTGGTTTGATGCGTAGAGGCTATGAACGGGGTTTAATTCGGTTTGGGTTATTGCGTGGAAAAAAGTAATTTTTAGGAGTTCTAGGAGTCAGGAGTCGGTTTAAATAGAAATTTCTAATTTCGTTTATTAAACAACCTTTGCCTCTTAGATTCTTTTTAACATAACATTAGCGATCAACTCTAACAACCATCTACCTAAAAATCAATGAATCATTTTTTGCCACAAAATTCTCCAATTTCTGAGAGGAATTGGCTTTATGCTTTTTGGAAGTTTTCTCGACCTCATACAATTATTGGTACAAGTTTAAGTGTCTTAGGTTTATATTTACTGACTCTTGGCGTAACTTCTACAAGTTTTTCCATAACACATATTACTCAAATTCTGGGTACTTGGTTCGCCTGTATATCTGGTAATATTTACATTGTTGGTTTAAATCAATTAGAAGATGTAGAAATTGACAAAATTAATAAACCTAGCTTACCCCTTGCTTCAGGAGAATTTACCAGAGAACAAGGAAAATTAATAGTTATCATCACTGGGATTTTAGCTTTAGTTATTGCTTGGTTTAACAGTCCTTACTTATTAGGAATGGTGGGAATAAGTTTGATAATTGGTACTGCTTATTCATTGCCACCTGTACGGTTAAAACAGTTTCCATTTTGGGCAGCTTTATGTATTTTTTCTGTGCGGGGAACAATTGTTAATTTAGGACTGTTTTTACATTTTAGTTGGTTATTCCAAAGCAGCCAAGAAATTCCCGATACAATGTGGGTTTTAACCGCATTCATTTTAGTATTTACCTTTGCGATCGCCATTTTTAAAGATATCCCTGATATGGAAGGCGATCAACTTTATAATATTACTACTTTTACTCTCCAACTAGGTCAACAAAAAGTGTTTAACCTGGCCCTGTTGGTGTTAACAGTTTGTTATTCAGGGATAATTTTTGCAGGTTTGTTAAATTTAGTTGCAGCAAACAAAACATTTTTGTTCATTAGTCATATCATCCCCTTAATTTTAATGTGGAGAGAAAGTAGAAAAATAGATTTACAAGATAAAAGTGCTATCGCGGGTTTTTATCAATTCATTTGGAAACTATTTTTTATCGAATATGTGATTTTTCCCCTCGCTTGTATTTTGGTTTAGTTAGTTGAAATAAAGTTCAAAAAAGACAAAAAATCATGTCAGAAAACTTACCCATTAGTAACATCATCGCCATCATTTTAGTAGTTACATCCATCGGATTTTTAATTTATTTAGCTTGGAAAACACTGATAACTGCTAATTTATTTCAGAAAGGTATTGACCTATTTAAAGCTAAAGATTATCAAGGTGCAGAAGCAGCTTTTCGCCAAGTAATTGCCATTAATTCTACTAACGACGTAGTCAGACTATTATTAGGCGATCTTTTAAACCATCAAGGTAAAATAGAAGAAGCTAAAGAATTATTTACTGATGTAATTAACCGTAGTTCCAAAAATGCCGACGCTTATTTAAGATTAGCAAATATTTTACTCATCGAAGAAAATAAACCAGAAGCAATTAAAAACCTACAAACTTCAAAAGCCCTATTTCAAAAACAACGTCAACCCCAAAAAGTACAAACAATAGACAAAATTCTCCAAGATATAGCTGACAGGTGAATAACTAATGACTAAAAAAGCTTACTTGGTTGGTGCAGGGCCTGGAGATGTAGAATATTTAACAGTTAAAGCCTATCGTCTTTTAGCGTCTGCCGAAGTATTAATCTATGATGCCTTAGTAGATGCTGAATTACTAGATTTAGTACCTGGAAACTGTCTAAAAATAAACGTAGGTAAACGTGGTGGTAAACCCAGCACACCCCAAGGAGAAATTAACAGTTTATTGGTAAAATATTGCCGAAAAAACCAACAAGTTGTCAGACTAAAATCAGGAGATCCATTTATTTTTGGGCGTTGTCTTTCAGAAATAGAAGCCTTAAAAGCAGCAGGTTGTGAATTTGAAGTTATACCGGGAATATCTTCAGCTTTAGCTGCACCTTTATTAGCAGGAATCCCCCTCACAGATACAGTTCTGAGTCGCTGCTTTGCAGTATTTACTGGTCATGAATTAGACGCTTTAAACTGGGAAGCACTGTCAAGATTAGAAACTTTAGTAATTTTAATGGGAGCAAAAAACTTAGAACATATAGTCCATCAGCTGTTAAGATATGGAAAGTTACATTCTACACCTATAGCAATTATTCGTTGGACAGGAACACCAAATCAAGAAATATGGATAGGTGAACTAAGTAATATTTTAACAAAAACTCAGGGTTTATCCCTTTCCCCTGCGGTAATTGTTATCGGTGGAGTTGTAGGATTACGGAAGTTCCTATAATATAGAAAAATATAAAATCATATCAATTACTCTCGTTGTAAAATCTCTTGTCAATATAAAATCGTGCATAGCAATATTCCTGTTTCCCAATCTTACCATCCTTCTAAATCTCCCCTAGCAGGTAAAACCATATTAGTTACTCGTTCAGTTGGACAGTCTAGCCAATTTAGCGATCGCCTCATAGCAGCAGGTGCTACAGTCATAGAACTACCAGCTTTAGAAATTACACCTCCTTCTAGTTGGAAACCTTTAGATCAAGCAATTTCCAATTTATCAACCTTCAATTGGTTAATTCTCACCTCCAGTAATGCCGTACAATATTTTTTAAATAGGTTGGATAATCAAGGAAAAGATAGAACTGTTTTAAATCATATCAAAATTGCAGTAGTTGGTAAAAAAACGGCGCAATTTCTCAGCAAATATAACATCAAAGCTGATTTTATTCCTCCCCATTTTATTGCTGACTCTTTAGTTGCTCATTTTCCTGAAAAATTAGTAGGTAAAAAGATTCTATTTCCACGGGTAGAAACTGGAGGAAGACAAGTTTTAGTTGAAGACTTAACACATCAAGGTGCAAAAGTTATCGAAGTTCCCGCTTATGAATCTTCCTGTCCTCAAAATATTCCTCTAGAAGCAGAAATGGCCTTAAAAAATCATACTTTAGATATGATTACCTTTGCCAGTTCTAAAACTGTACAATTTTTCTGTTTATTAACAGCAAATAAATTTCCAGAAGGCATTATTAATTATTTAGATAAAACCTGCATTGCTTCCATCGGTCCCCAAACTTCTAAAACTTGTTTAGGGTTATTTGGCCGTGTTGATATAGAAGCAGAAGAATACACCGCAGATGGTTTAACTGAAGCAATTATAAAATGGTCGCATGGTTAAAGCGAAAAAATATCTAATTGGTTTAACTGGAGGTATTGCTACAGGTAAAAGTACAGTAGCAAATTATTTAGCAACTGCTTACAAATTACCAATTTTAGATGCAGATATTTATGCTAGAGATGCAGTATCCTTTGGTTCACCAATTTTGGCACAAATAGCACAACACTATGGACAAGAAATTTTACTAGCAGATGGTAATCTCAATCGTGTTCAACTGGGAGAAATTATTTTTAACAACCCAAAAGAAAAGCAACGGTTAGAAAACTTAATTCATCCCTATGTCAGAAACCGTTTTTCCCAAGCCATTGAACAGTCATCTGCAAATACTTTAGTATTAGTAATTCCCTTATTATTTGAAGCCAAATTAGAAAATTTAGTCACCGAAATTTGGGTGGTTTCTTGTTCAGAAGAACAACAAAAAACAAGATTAATGCAGCGAAATAACTTAACAAGTGAACAAGCAGCAGCAAGAATTAAAAGTCAGTTATCTATTTCCGAAAAAATCAACCGTGCTGATTTAGTTTTAGACAATTCCTCCACTTTAGAATCATTACTAAAACAAGTTGATCAAGTCATCAAAAAATAAACATTTAATAAATACACCCTGGGGAGAGTGGGAGAGTGGGAGAAAAATTAGTTCTTTATTCTTCTGACTCCTGACTCCTGACTCCTGACTCCTAAATTAATGTAAGAAATGCCTTACACCAGTCAAAACCATCAATAAACCCAGTTCATTTGCAGCCTTGATAGAATCTTTATCTCGCAGACTTCCACCTGGTTGCACAATAGCTGTAATTCCCGCAGCAGCAGCAGTTCTCACCGTATCATCAAAGGGGAAAAATCCATCACTAGCTAAAAACGCCCCTTGGGTTTTCTCTCCCGCTTGTTCCAGGGCAATTTTCGCAGCACCCACACGGTTCATTTGTCCAGCACCTACCCCCAAAGTTGTGCGGTTTTTACTGAGGACAATAGCATTAGATTTTACGTGTTTACAAACTTTCCAGGCAAACAATAACTCAGCTAATTCGCTAGGTGTGGGTTGACGTTCTGTAACCACTTGCCATTTACTGGTATCAGCAACAATATCATCCGCAGTTTGCACTAAAAACCCACCGGCGATCGCCCTGACAGTTTCCTTGGGTCCAGTTAACAAATCTGGCAAAGTTAAAACCCTGACATTACCCTTCTTAGTTAAAATTTCCTGTGCTTCCTGATCACAACCAGGTGCAACCACGCATTCTAAAAATGTCTTCGTTAACTCAGTCGCTGTCGCTGCATCAATCGCCCGGTTTAAAGCCACAATCCCACCAAAAGCCGATACAGAATCAGCATTAAAAGCCTTTTGATAAGCATCAAAAATGGTATCCGCTTCCGCAGTTCCACAGGGGTTAGTGTGTTTAATAACTGTCGCTGCGGGACATCCCGTAAACTCAGCAATAATGCGGCGTGCAGCTTCCAAATCTACCAAATTATTATAACTGAGTTCCTTACCCTGTAATTTCTTCGCCCCTGGCCAACCAGTAGGTTTAGTTCCGGTTTGATACCAAGCAGCAGGTTGATGGGGGTTTTCACCATAACGCAAAGATTGAAGTTGTGTCCCCGAAACAGTGTAATTTTCTGGTAAACTCTCAGTTTCTGCACCAGCTAAATAAGCTGCGATCGCATTATCATAACTAGCAGTGTGTAAAAATCCCTTCAAAGCACATTTTTGACGAAACTCCAAAGAAGCTAACCCATTTTGGCGTAATTCTTGTAAATACTCATCATACTGATCAGGATTACACAACACCGTCAAATGAGCAAAATTCTTAGAAGAAGCCCTTAACATTGCTGGGCCACCGATATCAATATTTTCCACCGCATCAGCCAACGTCACACCAGGTTTAGCGATAGTTTCCTCAAAAGGATACAAATTCACCACCACTAAATCAATAGGACGAATATCATTATCTGCTAAATCTTGGATATGCTGATCTAAATCCCGTTGTGCTAAAATACCGCCATGAATACGGGGATGGAGTGTTTTTACCCGACCTCCTAAAATTTCCGGTGAACCTGTATAGTCAGAAACCTTAGTCACAGGAATTCCCGCATCCTTGAGGGTTTTAGCCGTTCCCCCACTGCTGATAATATCAAAGCCAAACTCTTCTACTAAAGTCCGGGCTAAATCAACGATACCAGTTTTATTAGATACACTCAGCAATGCTAGACGCGCCATAATTCCCTCAATTCCTTTAACTACAGATTCACAAATAGAAGAATATTGTACCTGGAAATAGGTGACAGGTGACAGGTGACAGGTGACAGGTGACAGGGTGAAGAGGTAAAAAGTTAGTTCTAAATTCTTCGTTCCCCATTCTAAATTCTAAATTCTAAATTCTCCTGATAAAATCATTCATCATAGTAAAATCCCAAATCACATGACCTTACAAATACAACCTAAGTTAATTATTCATGGTGGCGCTGGTAGTTCTCTCCAAGGTAAAGGAGGTTTAGCCGCAGTCCGTAATTCCTTAAATAAAATAGTTGAAGAAGTTTATTCCCTACTACTTAATGGTGTCAGTGCTGCTGATGCAGTAGTTAGGGGTTGTCAATTATTGGAAGATAATCCCCGTTTTAATGCTGGTACTGGTTCTGTATTACAGTCTGATGGTCAAATTCGTATGAGTGCTTCACTAATGGATGGCACATCAGGCAAGTTTAGCGGTGTGATTAATGTAGCACGGGTAAAAAACCCGATTGAAATGGCTTTCTTTCTCCAAAAATCACCAGATCGGGTATTGTCTGACTATGGTGCAGCGGAATTAGCCAGAGAATTGCAAGTTCCTAGCTACAATGCTTTAACAGACTTACGTCTCAAAGAATGGATGCAGGAAAGAGATGACAACTTTAAAAGCACTATGGCTGGGGTAGTCGCAGAACCGGAAATGGCGGAAAGTTCCGAAGCCGGACGGGGTACAATTGGTGTTGTTGCTTTAGATAGTTCTGGTCAGTTAGCTGCTGGTACTTCCACTGGTGGTAAGGGTTTTGAAAGAATTGGTAGAGTTAGTGATTCTGCTATGCCAGCGGGTAACTATGCTACTCAATATGCGGGGGTAAGTTGTACCGGTATTGGGGAAGATATTATTGATGAATGTTTAGCAGCTAAAATCGTCATCCGCGTCAGTGATGGAATGTCTTTAAAAGAGGCAATGTTGAAATCATTTACCGAAGCTAGTAAAAACCAAAGAGATTTAGGGGCGATCGCCTTAGACGCTAATGGTGTTATATCCTATGGTAAGACCAGCGAAATCCTACTCGCAGCCTACCATGACGGAGATTCTATAGGTGATACCTTGGAATGGAATGATGGGGAATTAATCGGTTATTGTTAAGTTGTAGGAACTAGAATTAATGCTCTCAATGGGTCTGAATAGCAGTTTAGACCCATTATTTAAGTTTTTTGTAGCGGAGAAGTGTTTATGAATCTGGTTGTACTCCAGAACTGGTTGGATAATGCCTCTTTTGCTGTCTTATTCTGCACAATGCTGATTTACTGGGTGGGGGCTGCTTTTCCAAATTTATCAGCAACTGCGGCTTTAGGAACAGCAGGAATGGCGATCGCTAATTTGTGTATTGCTACTCTTTTGGGGGCAAGATGGATTGAAGCGGGTTATTTCCCCCTCAGCAATCTTTATGAATCTTTATTTTTCCTCACCTGGGGAATTACCGCTGTCCATCTTATTGCTGAAAATACCAGTCGTAGCAAGTTGGTGGGGGTGGTTACAGCACCTGTGGCTATGGGAATTACAGCTTTTGCTACTTTGACTCTACCATCAGAAATGCAGATTTCTGAACCTTTAGTCCCAGCTTTAAAGTCTAACTGGTTAATGATGCACGTCAGTGTGATGATGTTGAGTTATTCCGCTTTAATGGTGGGTTCTCTGTTGGCGATCGCCTTTTTAATCGTCACTCGTGGCCAAAACATCCAATTACAAGGTAGTTCTTTTGGTAATGGTGGTTATCGCCAAAATGGTTACAAACTCATCAAGGATGGAGAGTTAGTTACTCAACCTTCCATGTCTGCATCGGAAAATAACGGTTTTTCTCGCTTAGAAACCACTAACAACGGCAATGGTACTGCTGTGTTAGATGTAGTCACCACTAACCCAACTTTAACAGCAGAAATCCTTTCTCCCCAACGTCTCACCCTGGCAGAAACCCTCGATAATATCAGCTATCGCGTGATCGGTTTGGGTTTTCCTCTCCTCACAATTGGTATCATTGCTGGTGGTGTTTGGGCTAATGAAGCATGGGGTTCTTACTGGAGTTGGGATCCGAAGGAAACTTGGGCTTTAATTACTTGGTTAGTTTTTGCCGCCTATCTTCATTCTAGAATTACCCGTGGTTGGCAAGGTAGAAAACCCGCAATTCTCGCCGCTGGTGGTTTTGTGGTCGTTTGGATCTGTTATTTGGGTGTGAATCTTTTGGGTAAGGGTTTACATTCTTACGGTTGGTTTTTCTAATTGCATCTGTTTTTATTTCCCCTTTCTTTTGAGAGGGGTTTTTTATCTCACGCAAAGACGCAAAGACGCAAAGAAAAGTTAAAGTGACGAGATTAAGTAGACTGTGGTAAAATATACTTGATTTTATAAGTTTTAAGGTGTTCTACCATGAATAGTCAATTTCTAAGATTAAGCTCAGATGATGTCATTGTTATTGATCCTGAAAATTTTGAAAGATTAGAAGTACCTAAAACTATGACCCCTGGTGACTTATTAGAAGCAATTAAAGAAGATGTAGGTTCAGATAATCAAGAAGCAATATTGTTTACAGAAGGAATGGAAGCAAAGGTACTTAGACCTGGTGATGGTTGGAAAAAGGGAAAAATCAGGTTATGTATAGAATTTTGCCCTGATGAACCAGAAGTAACAGAAACAGCAGCAAATAATAAGACAGCAATAAATCCCGAAAATTCATCATTAGATGATTTACGACAACAATTAAAAAATATCAGTTAAATTTGACTTGTAACTGGGTACTTATAACTAATGCACGGGTTTAAGCTGTTGTGCAGCTAAAGTTTATAATCCTAGAATAGTTAAGTCTTGTGGTGTGGGCATCTTGCCCGCTAAACTTATACAAATTAAATGCACAAGTTTAGCAGTGCTAAACCTCTACTTCTGGCATTTAAACTCATCTTAATTGATTGTAATTTAATTTACATTAAAATTCTTAAAGACTAGATATTTTACTGAGGTTATTTTTCAGCGATTTATATTTATTTTCCTGGTAGATTGATAATCTGAGCTTTTTACTCATATACATCAGTAAAACTAGACTCCGGAAATATAATACAAGTCAAGTATACTTGAATATATTTAGCTTGATGGAGTGATAAATTTAGCACTATGAATAAGAAATTTGATAGACTAGATTCAGATGATGTAATTTCCGTTAACCCTGGAAATTTCGAGAGATTAGAAGTATCGAAAACCTTCACCGTCGTAGAAATTATCGAAATACTGCAAAAATACGCAGGTTGTGTGAATAAGACAGACACACAATTTTTTACCGCAGGAATGGAAGCAAAGGTACTCAGACCTGGTGATTCCTGGAAAACGGGAAAAATCAGAATTGGGATAGAATTTTGCCCCGCAGAAACAAAAACACAGGAGATAGAAGTTAGTAATAATTCACACTCAAATCTAGAAACTGCACCGTTAAATCACTAAACTTAATTTGACCATGGGTACATCTGCGTTTATCTGCGTTCCCAACTAAATAATTCACCAACGCCATATAATTAATTTAAAATCCTCAGTTAAATCGGATGACCTGGTCTCAACTCCATGCCCAAATACATCGTACCATCCGCGCCCGTCATTTATTTAAGCGTAACGAAAATTTATTAGTTGCAGTTTCCGGTGGTCAAGACTCTTTATGCTTAATTAAATTATTATTAGATTTAAAACCTAAATGGGGATGGAGTCTAGCGATCGCCCATTGTGATCATTGTTGGCGTGAAGACTCCCAAGCAAACGCAGATCATGTCAAAAATTTAGCACAAACTTGGAATGTACCTTTTTATTTAGAAACCGCTACAAATCCTGTTAATAGTGAAGCTACTGCTAGAAGTTGGCGTTATCAAGCTTTAACCAATATAGCCCAAGTTGATAATTATCAATATATAGTCACTGGACACACAGCCAGCGATCGCGCGGAAACTTTACTTTACAATTTAATGCGTGGTACTGGTGCGGATGGTTTACAAGCTTTAACTTGGCAACGTCAACTAACTGATCATATTGTTTTGGTACGTCCTTTACTCGAAGTTACCCGCACCCAAACAGGAAAGTTCTGTCAAGATTTTAATTTACCCATTTGGGAAGATTCGACCAATCAAAATTTACAATATGCTCGTAATCGCATCCGTCAGGAATTACTACCATATTTAACAGCGAATTTTAACCCCCAAGTAGAATCCCACTTAGCAAGAACCGCTGAACTCCTACAAGCGGATGTAGAACATATGGAACAAATAGCTCACCAATTGCGGGTAGAAGCCTCAGTAAAGGGTGAGAAAGGAGATTTAAAGGTAAATCGTCATCTTTTAAAAAAACAACCCTTAGCTTTGCAACGTCGGGTGATGCGCCAAATACTCCAAGAAATATTACCGGATGCTCCTAACTTTGAACATATTGAAAAAATTACCGCTTTAATTACCGCACCCAATCGTTCTCAAACCGATCCGTTTCCAGGGGGTGCGATCGCCATCGTCGCAGGTGAGTGGATTTTCATCAAAAGAGTTTAGATGAAGGATGAAGTTTTTCACCCCTCATCCTTTCTATGATGCTAATAATTCCGTAGAGGAAATCAAACCTTGGAGAGTCTCACGCATTTCAGAAACAGCCTGAATTTGAGAATCACCTGTTGTTTGCACATCATTTAAGGAATTAGAAATTTCTGTGAGTTTATCCCTAATCCCATCCAAGCAATCTTGAATAGGCTGTAATGTCTCTTGATAAAGATTAACTTTACCTAAACACTCAGCATTTGCTGTTTGCAAGTTGAGTAATTGTTCTGTCAATGATTTGATTTCTTGACGTTTAGACTCCAATTCATTGGTTTGTTGATCAATTTCCCCTTGCTGAGATTCAACTTGAGTAGTTAGTTGTTGAATTTCAGTTTCTAAATTTTGTAACTCCTGGGAGTATTTTTCCTGTTGTTTCTCAATTTCAGCCAGAATAGATTTTAACTCAGCTGTATTATCCCCTGAAGTATTAGTAACAGAATGCCCTTGTCTGTACATTAGTACATTTTGATGTTCTTTAAAAATCTTATCCTGCTTGAATAAGTTATTACGTTGTGGTTTTAAACTTTTATTAAGCATTTGATACAGGTCTTGTTCTTCTGCTAATTCCAGTTCCAACCGTTTTTTATCATCTTCCGAAGCGGTTTTTATCTTGGCTTCTAGTTCTTTTATAAATTGATCTTTGAAATTTAGTTCTTGTTCTTGGTCTCGCACAAAACTAGAATCTATTTCCAGTTTATTTTGCAAATCCTGAACCTGTTTTTGTAATTCCTCCATCGGCAAGTTTTGTAAAGCTTCCACATCTACATAGGGTTCAAAAGACATATTCCCCAGCATTGCGACCAAAACTTTACCATTTTGGTATAAATTTTCCTGACTGCGTTTTTGCTCTTCCAGAAGGAGAGAAAACTCTTTTTTAGAGTCGAGTTGAGTTTGAGAAAGTTGTAACTGAGAGATTTTTGACTCTAGAGAACTTTGGAACTGCTGTAATTCCGATTGGCGATCGCTCAAAGTTTGGGACAATTGATCAATTTCCCCTTGTTGTTGTTGAGCTAAATTGCGCTCTGACTCCAATTGTTGCCAATGTGGGTTGAGAGTACCTTGTTGCTGTTCTACAAGTTCAAAAACAAGATTGAGGTTTTCCTGTAAAATTGCCGTAGAACCCATGCCATTGGACAAGCGATCTAACAAACTCACAATATGTGTACTTTGTGCTTCATCTAAAACAGCGGCTTGGGCTGAATCAGCTTTGAGTTCATCCAGACGACTTTGTTCTCCCCGTAAATGCTCCCAAGCTCCTTCTAGTTCCTGACTTTTCCGTTCAACCTCCGCTTTGAGTTGTTCGATTTCCTCACGGGATGATTCAACTTCTTGTTTTTGTTCCTCTAGACGATCAACCTCACTTTCCAGGTTTTGGAGTTGTTCCCACCGTGATTCCATATCCATTTCACGGCGATTTAGCTCTTGGACTTGGAACATCAGAGATTGCTTCCACTGGTCAATTTCATCTTCTTTGAGCTTAAACTTTTCCACTTGGCGGGAAAAATTCTGCAAGATATTTACCAATGGTCGTCCTGCTTCTTGAATTCGTTGCACTTGGCGGTTCGGACTCAATTCCACTAAGACAAGTGCGCCATCATTTAACTTGCTTGCTTCTTCAGCAGCAATGATATCTTCTGAAACATTGTTCCAATTCTGATCACTGCGTTGACAAGCTAGTAGCTTCAGTTCAGTTTTAGAACCTCCACCCAATAAACCGACTTTTTGTTTTTGTACTTCTGCTAAATACAGCACACCGCTAATCCTTTTGATGTACTTTACATTTGTGTTTTGGTCTATACCTTAGATTATTCTGTTAACTAGTCCTGTTTAACCTCAGTTTAGCAGCACAAGATAGACAAAATTATTGATGAGAGTGATATTCGACATCTTCATATATCTTGATATTTGGTACATTTAGCTAGATCGCATCTCTTATATTCTGTATACATAATAGTGATTATGACTACCATAATAACACTATTTTTTTTAACTGCTCAGAAAAACAGATTGTATCTAAGTTTCTACTACAACTATCCAGAACAGAATCCTGGAAAAGCCGAACCAAGCGAGAAAAACTGAATGTCACCATTTCTGAAGTAGTTGTTTAATAAACCCAAGGAGGGTTGTGTAAGTAAATGCAGGGAAATTTAAATGAAATTGATATTTGTAGTATCCTACAGCTAATTGAATTAGGGCAAAGAACCGGTCAGTTATGGGTAGAGTCGCATCAGACCTATCAGGGTAACAAAATCGGTAGTAACAACCCCCCTTACAATCGTTCTGCTACCGAGAGTCAAGCCAAGTCATGGTTTGTATTTTTTCTAAACGGTCAAATAGTCTACTGTCAAGCTGGAGAAAGTAATTTATCTAGAATTGATGACTATTTGCGGCATTACCGAGTTGAAAAAAGACTCAATAGAACACAAATTGTGGCTTTGGCATCTACGAATTCCCCAGAATATGCTTATATTTGGTTACTGTTAGAACAAAATATTATTACTCCACAAGCAGCTAAGAATATTATTCATGGATTAGTACATGAGACACTATTTGATCTGTTGAGTTTACACCAAGGTAGTTTTATTTTCGATTTAGGTACAGGACTTGTTCCCCAATTAACCAGTTTAGCAATTGGAGATTTAGTGACAAAAATCACCAAGCAAGTCCAGGAATGGAAGCAGCTATATCCCCATATTCAATCACCAGAACAGTTACCAATTTTAGCTGATCTACCTAGATTAACAGAATCCCTACCAGCAGCGACAGTCAATAAGTTACAAAATTGGGCAGATGGGAAAGTATCCCTGCGCCAATTGGCTCGTTATCTCAACCGTGATATTTTAACGGTAGCGAAAGCAATATATCCCTATGTACAACAGGGATGGTTACAATTGGTATATTCAGGTACATCTACCCCTAGTATGACAACATCTACATGGGAAGAGAAAAATAAATATAAAGGACGGGTAGTATGTATTGAAGATGCGATCGCTATCTGTGAAAATGTAGAGTCAATATTAAGACCCCAGGGATATGAAGCGATTTCTATGACAAAACCGTTAGAAGCCCTCAGTCTGGTATTTCAAATTAAACCGAACCTAATTTTATGCGACATTGCAATGCCCGAATTAGATGGATATGAAATTTGCGCTATGCTACGACATTCTACAGCATTTAAACTTGTACCCATCATCATGCTAACAGGTAAGGAAGGATTTATTGATCGAGTTAGAGCTAGTATGCTTGGAGCTACAGACTACTTAACAAAACCATTTACCGATACAGAATTAATTATGCTTGTAGAAAAATACATTGACAAAGATTCTAGTGTAAAAATATAAACCCAAAAGAAAACTTGTAGATTTGCTCACAGATAGAGTAAAAAATGTTATCACATAATCAGCAAAACCCAGGAAAACGCTTATGATAGATGAATTAATTAAACAGTAGAATTAATTTATACACTTATTCTTGAAAAAAAAGAATTTGTGAGGATTTCAGAAAAAATTTTTCAGGTAGGAGGTACATAGAAATTTATGAGTACAGTTCTGATTGTCGAAGATAGTATTGCCCAAAGGGAGATGATCACCGATCTTCTCAAAGCCAGTGGCTTAAAAGTTAATCATGCTGGTGATGGAGTAGAAGCTTTAGAAGCTATTCAACTAACACCACCGGATCTAGTAGTTTTAGATATTGTCATGCCTAGAATGAACGGATACGAACTATGTCGGCGCTTAAAATCCGATCCCAAAACCCAAAACGTCCCCGTAGTCATGTGTTCTTCCAAAGGAGAAGAATTTGATCGCTACTGGGGGATGAAACAGGGAGCAGATGCTTACATAGCCAAACCATTTCAACCAACGGAATTGGTAGGAACAGTTAAACAACTGCTGCGGGGATAAGGATGAAAACATCATGGTTAGTAAACCAAACTTTTTGAGTGGCAGTGGTCAAGACAAATTTAGCCCAGAATTACAACTAGACAGTCCTGATGGTGTCGGTGTAGCGCAAGCCATAGACCCAAAAGGAGAATTACATTTAAGATTTTACATTCCTTCACATCAGGAGTTTGCTCTACCGGCGACCGGTATCAGGGAAGTTATAGAACTAAGTCCAGACCGGATCACCCCAATTCCTAATGCGTCACCGCTACTTTTGGGTACTCTCAACTTACGAGGCCGATTAATTTGGGTAGCAGACTTAGGACAATTTCTGGGAGAGGCAACAGAGTTAAATACTGATAGGTCTGAGATACCAGTAATTGCTATTGAAGATCAAGATATCATAGTAGGTTTAGGAGTAGATCAAATATGTGGTATGGGTTGGCTGGATGTACAGTCATTGATGCCACCCAGTAATGTGCCAGACACCATGGCTCCTTTTCTCCGGGGAGAATGGTTAGATACTGAAAATAATAAGTATCTGCGGCTAATAGATCAGACGGCAATTTTACGGAGTGCTAGGTGGGCAGGATGAAGTCGGGAGGGAGGAAATGGCAGCAAATATAGATGATCGAAATTCAATATACCAACAGGCAGTTGATGCCTACGGACAGGGAGATTATGAAATTGCGGCTACTTTAGTAGACCAAGCAGTAAATAAGCTACCAAATGACGCTAATTCCCATCTGTTGCGGGGACACATTTATTATGTTTTGCAACAATATGACATTGCTAAAGCTGAATATGAGTATGTGTTTCATTTAACAGATGATCAGGAAATTTTAGACTCTGCAAGCAGCTATTTAGAAAATATCCAACAGTCTCTGGATATATCATTGTTTGCAGATAATTCAGAGCTAGAACCCAATGGGATGATCACGACTTTAAGAGATCCCCATGGTGTGGCAAATGATGAACCAGATGAACCAGATTTACTAGATTTAGGAACTAGCGGAGATTTGGATAACAACGACTTTGACTTCGATTTTAAAGCTTTTGGTGAATATGAACCATCAGCAGATGCTATAGAAGATATATCTGTAAATAATCCTTTTGAAAGTGATTTAGAGCAATTAACAGATAATTCATTCAGTTTCAGTAATGATCCGTTTACTTTAGACCAGCCATTATCAGACTTAAAATCTAGTGATAATAGCAATGAAAGCATAGAAGAACTAGAATCACCCATAGGTTTAGAACAACCATTCTCAGATTTAGAATCTAGTGATGATTTTAGTCAAGTATCTGGAGATTTAGAGCTACCTTCTTTTTGGCAAGACAATATTTCATCTAGTGAAAAGGAGAATTCAGACGAGAGTAGTCCATTTTCTCACACAGAATTGGACTCAGAATCGGAACTTTCAGCACTAAATGATGCTGATATAAATTCACCATTTACAGAAACGAATTTCCCCCCAGATAATAACTGGGAAGTTCCCTCTCAATTAATGAGTGAAGAAAATCCACCAGAATCACTAGAACAGAGCATGGGAGATTTAAACATTGCTAATAATACGAATAAATTAGTTAACAATAGCAATGAAAATATATCCTGGAGTGAAGCAAATAATTGGCCAGAAAATATTTCAGAACAATTAGAGTCTGAGCCAGATCCTGACTTAGCCACTCAAATTTCAGGCTCTTTGAATCACAATGTTAGTAGTCAACAATTACACACAAACATCAACAATCAAGAAGATGACTTTGATAATGATAATTTTGACATAGAAGCATTTGAATCCGCCTTTGGTTCAGACAGTTTTGATAATGACGAAGATTTGAATCATCTTGGCAAGGGAGACAACTCCAGAAACAACGTAGAATTCTTGGATGATTTTGAAGAATTTAATGATTTAGGCAGCATTCCCAACTTTGATCTCGAAGATGATTCTCATTATGACAGTATGGAACTGGTATCAGATACCAGAGAAAAAGCAGGTAGCACCAGCAGCAACTTTACCGAAGAATTTTCCATATCTAACCAAGATGCTGATCGTGATGAAGAACTATTCACCATTACCGGAGCGCAAGAAGCAGTACCCGTATTTACCAAACCGGATGTTTCCCAACTAGAACCCAACGTTAGTGTTGAGCAAGGTGTATTTGCCTTCTTTGAAAATGCCTCTTTAGAGAAAAAGCAATGGTACATTGCTGGTTCAGTAGGTTTCACTTCCGCAGTAGTAGCAGCTTTAATTAGCTTTGGAGCTACCAACTTTTCACCGCCAGAACAACGGGAGTCAGTGAGAAATACAGGCTGGGCCATGGCTTTAGCCGCAGGACTGGCTGGTGGTATCACAGCTGGATTCATGGGAAATCTGGCACTCAAACAGATCAGACGCACAACCAAAGACTTACAGGCACAATTTGATGCGGTACGAGAAGGGAATTTGAATGTTCAAGCCACGGTTTATTCAGAAGACGAATTAGGTTACTTAGCTACCAGCTTTAACGATATGTCCAGGGTCATTTTCATAACCACTAATGAAGCCCAAAGGAAAGCGGTAGAGCAGGAAGAAGCCAAAGAGAACTTACAGCGGCAAGTAATTCGCCTTCTAGACGACGTAGAAGGAGCGGCTAGAGGAGACTTAACCGTACAAGCAGAAGTAACCGCAGATGTATTAGGAGCGGTAGCAGATGCCTTTAACCTGACAATTCAAAACCTGCGGGATATTGTCCAACAGGTAAAAGTAGCAGCCAGAGAAGTTACCAAAGGATCAACCAACTCCGAAACATTTGCTAGAGCCTTATCAGGGGATGCTTTACGTCAGGCAGAAGAATTAGGTGTCACCCTCAATTCTGTGCAAAAAATGACAGAATCCATTCAACGGGTAGCATTAGCGGCAAAAGAAGCAGAAAGTGTAGCTCGTGATGCCAGTGTAATTGCCCTCAAAGGAGGAGAAGCCGTAGAAAACACCGTAGCTGGTATTTTAGAAATTCGAGAAACCGTGGCAGAAACCACTAGAAAAGTTAAACGATTAGCGGAATCTTCCCAAGAAATTAACTCCATCGTCGCCTTAGTTTCCCAGATTGCTTCTCGTACCAACCTCTTGGCACTTAACGCCAGTATTGAGGCAGTCAGAGCCGGAGAAGCAGGAAGAGGTTTTGCTATTGTTGCCGATGAAGTGCGGCAGTTAGCCGATAAATCTGCCAAGTCCTTAAAAGACATTGAACAAATCGTCATGCAAATTCAGAGCGAAACTAGCTCAGTAATGACAGCGATGGAAGAAGGGACACAGCAGGTAATTAAAGGTACACAATTAGCGGAAGAGGCGAAGAAATCCCTAGAAAATATCATCCAGGTAGCAGATCATATTGACATTTTAGTGCGTTCAATTACCAGTGATACCGTAGAGCAGACAGAAACATCCAGCGCTGTAGCTCAGGTAATGCAGTCAGTTGAACTTACAGCCCAGCACACATCCCAAGAAGCACAACGAGTTTCAGGAGCATTACAAAACTTGGTGGGAGTATCCCGTGACTTGATTGCTTCAGTGGAACGTTTCCGAGTGGAAACCATTGAACCCAACAGCAGGTAATAGCAGAAATGAAGTATGAAATAGAATTCATGCTTCAGCTTTGCCCCCAGTTTGATTTTTAATCCTTTATTCATCATCCTCGTTATGCAGTCAGACCAACAACAACGGATTTTGGGTTACTTTATCGAAGAAGCCAGAGATCACCTGAACACCATTGAACAGGGGTTACTGAACCTACAAGATACCCTGAATGACCCAGAGATGGTTAATGAAGTTTTCCGAGCCGCTCACTCTATCAAAGGGGGAGCCGCTATGCTGGGATTAACCAGTATTCAACAAACATCCCACCGTTTAGAAGATTGTTTTAAAGTTCTCAAAGAGTACAAAGTCGAAGTTGATCAAAAATTAGAAACTTTGTTTCTTGGTGTTTCTGATACTTTAAAAGCATTATTAGATGATCTGAGTAGTCCCTTTGGGCTTTCAGAGGAAACAGCCAATAATTTAATGGCAGCCACTGAACCGATTATTGCTGAACTGAATCAGCACCTGGAAGAACTGGTACAGTCAAAAGATGGTAGTCCTGTAGTCAACAAATCTATATCCGCACCAGTAGAACAGCTAGTTTCAAAGTCAGTTGTTGCCAGTACCAACAAAGATTGGTCAGAATTTCAAAATCAAGTTTTACAGTCCCTGCGGGCAATGTTGCAACTGTTTAAACAAGACAACACATCTGCATCTAGGGAAAGATTACAGCAATGCTGTCAGCAATTATTAAAATTGGGTGAACAATATCACTTATCTAATTGGAGTAAATTATGTCAATCAGCCGATCATGCGATCTCCAACCCTGATAATACCTATCTGACTTTAGCTAAAATCATTATTACTGAAATCAAACAAGCGCAAGAATTAGTTATTCAAGGCAGAGAATCAGAAATAAGTGTTAGTCAAGAATTAGAAGCACTGGAACTAATTCCAGAAATTGAGCTATTAGAACTAAATTTAGACTGGGATGATCAGCCCATCAATACAGAAACTGAACTAGCAGAAATACCAGTACAAACAAATACAAATAACCTAAATATAGCAAAAGAAATTGCTTTTGATCTCACATCTAATCCAGAAGATAGTAACCTTGATGGTGTACCAGAAATATCACTGATTGATACAGAATCAAATGTTGTTGACTTCAATTCTATATTCGAGGATCATAGTGAAGAATTGAAATTACCTCACATTATTGATCTTAATGGTCTAGAAGTAGGAAGTGATGAACTAGGAGCTTTAGAAGATTTATTTCAAGGTGAAACTCCCGATTTTGATACTTGGCAACAAGAATCTGCTCTCTTAGAAAATGGTATTAATTCTTTAGGAATTACTGACTATCATCTTGAGGAAGTAGATGAAGATTTAGTGGAGTTTCTGTCCCTGGATAATGATGAGCCAAGTGAGCGACTACCCACAAATAATCTCATAGAAGACCTGAACTCACTCTTTGGTGAAAATATATCAAAATCAGAAAATGTAGAAATATTTGAGTTAAATACAACTTCTGAAATTGATGTTGATGTTGATGTTGAATCATTAATCAATGACGTCACAGAAGACCTCCCTGCATTGGATACAGTTGTATCTGTTCCAGAGACTATAACAAACAGTGATGATTTTGATGAATCATTAGATAGTTTATTTGCAGAAGAATTGGGATCAGAAACTGATAGATTATTAGCTCCTATTGGTGAAAATATAAATCAACCAGTAAATCAACCAGAATTAAGTTTTGCAGATAATAATATTGAGGAATTATTAGCAGATACCAACACTGAAATACCAGAAGAACTAGCTTTAGCAGAAATTGAAACACAGGAATATATCCCAGAAATATCATCCTCAGATTTATTTGGTGAACAAGAAGAAGAACTCAATGAAACAGCGGATGATTTAGAAATTAGTGATTTATTTGCACTACCTGTAAATACAGATTCAGAGTCTGTCAGTGAAGATGATATTAATAACTTCTGGACTCCATTCAATACAGCGCACCCACAAGCAAGTAACCCTGAATTAGAACAAAATGGAGCAAAGGAACTAGAAGAAAGTTTGTTTGCTGCCTCTGGAGAAGTTGCAGATAGCGATGATCAACAACCAGTTTCTAACCTCAGTTTTTACTTAGGAGAATTTGAAGTTGCTGATAACGCCCAAGCTGAAATTACAGATCCTTGGTTGATAACAAATAGTGGAGATAACTTATTTGCTGATTTAGAAAATTCTATTTCCACACCTTCCATAGCAGAGGAAACCCAATTTACAGAAATAGAAACCTTCTCTCAAGATATAGAACTTTTGGAATTGATACCAGAATCAAGTAGCCCAGCTACTAATACAGAGGCTGGTTTAGAATTTGATTTATTTGCTGGTTTTGATGATGATAGTCATGCTAATTCAGTAGCTTCCTTAGATCAAGAAACCATCATAGATAGCTATGAACAAATTCCAGAAACCACAGAAATAATTAGTGATCAAACTCTTGATATTAGTGCAAGTGAGCAACCACAATCAGAAAATTTACCAGAAGTAATTGAAACAGCCTTAGAATTAAATACCAGTTTCCTAGAATTTCTGGAATCAGGAGAAGCAGAAATAGATGATTTATTCACTGATAATTTATTTGGTGAAGTAGACTTAGAAAACTTAGCAGCAGAAATAGAAACATCATTAGAATTAGATACAAGTTTCCTGGAGTTTTTGTCAGAAGCAGATGAAAACACGGCTAACTTATTTGGTCAAATAGAAACAACTTTCAGTCAAGATAATGAACATCCAACAGAGTTAGAACTTCCTGCCTTAGATACTACTGACAATGCAGAAACAGAATTTGCCGAATTAGATTCTCTACTGGATGAAGAATTAGTAACTCCCAAACAAGATTCTGCACCAGAAGATAATTTTGCTGACTTAGAAGCATTACTGAAAACGGATAATTTGCAAGCAGCAGCAACAATACCAAGTCAGGAGTCAGTAACCACACAAGCTGATAAATCTTCAGTACCTGATGAGTTTATGGACTTGGAGACTTTATTAGCTGAAGCAGATCAAACTATTAACTCACCTGGAAGAATATCCAAACCCAGTATTAGTAAAACACCACGTCCGACTATTCGTCGCATCAAAGAAGAAAGTATGAAGATTCCAGTTAAACAACTGGATGATATGAGTAACTTAGTCGGGGAATTGGTAGTAAATAGGAATACCTTAGAACAAGATCATGAACGGCTGAGAATGTCCTTAGATAACTTGCTGATTCAAGTCCAGCATCTTTCGGATGTGGGTGCAAGAATGGAGGAGTTATATGAGCGTTCTCTGTTGGAAGCTTCACTATTAAAAAGCCGTAGAGCCAGAGAAAATGGATTGAATCAAAATACTAACAATAGAGGTTTTGAGTCAGAAGAAATGGATGAGTTTAACGAATTCCATCTTCTTGCCAGAGAGACTATAGAATATATCGTCAGACTTCGGGAGTCAGCCAGCGACATTGACTTTGTTACCGAAGAAACTGAACGAGTGGCGCGGCAGTTCCGTCAAGTTACCACCCAGCTACAAGAAGGACTAACCAGAGCGCGAATGGTACCTTTTGCCCAAACAATTGATTACTTGCGGCGGGGAGTGCGGGACAATGCTATTAAATATGGTAAACAAGTAGAATTGGAAACAGAAGGGGCAGAGACACCAATTGACAAGATGATTGTGGATCATCTCAAAGATCCCCTCACACATATGCTCAATAATGCGATCGCCCATGGTATAGAACTTCCCAGTGTCCGTACTGCTGCTGGTAAACCACCTACAGGAAAAATCTTTATCCGTGCTTTCCACCAAGGTAATCAAACCGTCATTTCAGTCACAGATGATGGAGCTGGTATTAACCCCGAAAAGGTGAAGAAAAAAGCCATAGAAAAAGGCATAATTACACCGGAAGAAGGGCAAAATATGTCTCGTGCTGATATCTATGAGCTTTTGTTTTTACCTAGTTTCAGTACAGCCGATGAAATTGATGACATCAAAGGCCGAGGCGTGGGTATGAATGTAGTCATTAATGATATCAATGAAATTCGCGGTACAGTTACCACCGATTCCTCACTAGGTAAAGGAACAACATTTACCATTCGTCTACCACTGACTCTCAGCATTTGTAAAGCTCTGTGCTGTTTATCCGATAAATCCAGAATTGCCTTCCCAATGGATGGTGTAGAAGACACATTAGATATCCCTGCTACAGATATTCAGAAAGATACTGAAGGACAATCATTTATTAAATGGCGGGATACAGTCTTACCCTTCCGGCCTTTACAGGATATTTTGGCATTCAACCGTCAGATAGCTCGCGGTAACATTTATTCCAGCACAAGAGATGATGACATGGTTTCCGTTGTCGTTGTGCGCTCAGGAAGTATAATGGTTGCTCTGCAAATTGAACAAGTATTAAGTGAACAGGAAATTGTAATTAAACAATTTGAAGGACCTGCACCCAAACCCAGCGGTGTAGCCGGTGCGACGGTTCTGGGGGATGGTCGAATTATGCCTATTGCCGACGTTTTGGAAATTATTGATATCTTCCAAGGTAAGATGTCCAGACAAATAGGCGGTGGTTCTTGGCAGCGCAAGGCGTTACCTTCCGAACAGCAAATTCCAGAGGTAAAAATTGAACCAACAGTGTTAATTGTGGATGACTCAATTACAGTCCGGGAACTGCTCTCTCTTTCCTTCAACAAAGCAGGTTATCGTGTAGAACAGGCTCGTGATGGTCAAGAAGCTTGGGATAAACTTCGTTCTGGTTTACCTTGCGATATTGTCTTCTGTGACATCGAAATGCCACGCTGTGATGGACTAGAGTTACTGTCACGGATTAGTAAAGATAGCTCTCTCAATCATTTACCCATTGCCATGTTGACATCACGGGGTGCAGATAAACATAGACAAATGGCTTTCCAACTCGGTGCAAGTGGTTACTTCACCAAACCCTATCTAGAAGAAGCTTTACTAGAAGCAGCTTCCAGAATGCTCAAAGGAGAAAAACTTATTAATGCTTAAATGATTGGTGAAAATACCGCACTTTCCGATATTATAAGGTACACATCTAGCGGGCAAGATGCCCGCACCACAAGAGTTTCATGATTAAACTTTGTACCTCATTAGAGTTGTTCTCGATTCAGGTACTTTGGTGTTAATGATTGCCTAATCCAATATTTTATCAACGGAAACCATAATAATTTTACGCAGAGTTTACCTATTCTTAAAAATATTTGTAGATTGCGTTTCCTGCTTTCATATTTAATTGGTTACAGAAACAAGCTGGCCAATTTTGATAGTTTTATTTGGCGATGCGCTTGTATTAATAACAACAATATCTCTAATGTCAAATACTGCTGTTCACTCAAATGTTTTCGGAAATTGTTTGATATGATTGTGGTAACATTTTGTTTTTTTGGGGGGCTTTCTTGCCCTTATTTTTTTACCATTTTATTTTCTCAATTACTATCTTATTTTCTCAAATTATTGCCACATCTCATTTTCACCTTGCTTGTCGCCCCCTGAAGTTTTTTATATTATACAGAAAAACACTTTTGCCAGGAAATTGATCTATCTTCAGGAGGACTTGATAAATAGACAATCAATATTAAATATTAAATAGCCCGATTACCCTACCGGACTTTAGCTCCAAACCCTCTCTTGTTATTAACCGTTCAGGAGAGGGCTTTATTAAATTCTTACCCATTAGTCAGTTGTAAATTGTTCCCATTTACCTAAGGATTACAATAGTTACATAAACTAGGATCAGCAAACTGTTTACCTTGAGGATATAACTTTTTATCTATGAAATTGCATTTTTGGCATTGATAAACTATTGCCATAGTTAAGACAGTCGGTTGATGACAAATTTCACAAGGTAAACCTTTGACTGTTTCTGTCACACTAAATCCTGGAGTCCGACATTGTGAACAGCAGCTATTAATTTTATTTAGTAAATCTTGAGTAGCTTTTTTAATATTCTCCATGCGCGTAGGATTGTACAGCGCTCGCATATCTGTTTCTATATGTAAATTCCCATCAAGAGAATTATTTAGCGCAAAATTCACAGATTCCTGCAATCTTTCCTTTGTATTTATACCCTTAATGATTTCGGGATTTCCAGAAGTTGATTTTTCAAACCAAACCACTAAACCATGTTCAGGAAACCCTACTTTTTGGGCAAATTCTGCTGCTGCTGGTAAATTGTGAATAATTTGATGATTAAAGTTTGTATCAGTAGAAAATACCTCACCAATAATTTCTAATTCATTCTCTTGATCTAAAAAAATAATAATCTCTCTATTAGCATAAATATAGGGAAAACTAGGATGGGGAATAAAACTACCTTCACTAGCAATAGCGATAGTTTCACCTGTTATTTCTAATGCTGCTTTTGCTTTTAATTTAGCAGTAATAATTTGAGTATCTGGACGTTTAATTTCCCTTGTAAATGTGCCAAAGACATCAGTATTAAAGTTTTTAGGAACTATCACATTAATTCCTAAATATTCATGCAACAGTGGCGCAATTACTTTTTCTTTTTGGTGCATAGTCGCCAGAACTGCGACACGGTTATTAAATATTTCCTTGCTCATATTTATTTTTACAACTCAATCTTACCAGGGTGGGCATAGCCCACCTAAAAGCTTAATTCTGTGCTTGAGTAACTTGATTAACTGGATTCATTTCTGCCATCATCTTTTCTTTATTGCGTCTACGAATTTTGGCATACATTTGAATACTAGCAGCCATGAAAATCACCAAGCCAAAAATTAACCAAGCGGTGATGTCTGTAGGTAAATTATTTTTAAATATTGCCAACATCACGATTACTACTAATAACAAAGTTGGTGCTTCATTTAAAGCTCGTAACTTTTGTCCACTCCACTTACATTCATCTGCGGCTAACTGCTTCATTAACCTACCACAGTAAAAGTGATAGATAAGCAAAACACCCACAAACCCCAATTTGAAATGTAACCAAGGTTCTTTGAGCAAATCTAGATTAGTGGAAAGAATACCGATGGCCATTGCTACAGTTACTATCATTCCAGGGATAGTAATGATGTTGTAAAGGCGTTTTTCCATCAGTTGATACTGATTTTTCAAGATTGTCTTTGCAGGTTCTGATTCTTGGTTAGCTTCCACATGGTAGATGAAAAGACGCACTAAGTAGAATAGACCAGCAAACCAAACAACAAAACCAATAATGTGAAATGCTTTAAACCAATAATAAGCCATTATTTGCAACCTGCCTTAATCATGTTTTAGATGACTACATCTATTATCTTTACTAGATTAAGGTACTTATTGACAAGGACAAAATGTATCCTGACGGTTACATAAAACCTTTAATAATCGGTATTCATCGTTTTTAATATTTTAAAATGGCTCAGGTCAGAATTGAACTGACGACCCCAGGCTTATGAGTCCCGTACTCTAACCAACTGAGCTACTGAGCCGCGTTGTTTTACCAACTTAATATTAAGATAGCATACTATTTGGGCTATGGCAATTACTTAATCAAAAATTTTTGCTGATATTTCTAAAAATTTTTCAAAGTTGGCAAAATAAAAGAGGGAGAATCTCTCCCTCCAGGAACAAGGCAATTACTAAATTCAACAACAAGCAGATATTAGATTCGCTCTTTTGGTAGTAAAGCGATAGGATTAATTGCTCCCTTACCAGATTTATGAATTTCAAAGTGGGTATGGGGTCCGGTGCTAAAACCAGTGCTACCCATAGCGGCGATGGTTTGTCCCTGTTCTACTTCTTGGCCTACTTGTACAAAAATACGGCTGTTGTGAGCATAACGGGTCATACTACCATCAGGGTGGCGGATATCAACTAAGTTGCCATAACCACCTCTATTCCAGCCCGCTCTTTCTATTACACCTGAAGCAGAGGCGTAAATGGGTGTACCTGTACTGTTAGCAACATCAATACCTCTGTGCATTCTACCCCAGCGCCAACCATAGCCAGATGTCAGGACACCTTTTGCTGGCCAGATGTAAGCTTTGCTGGGGTTGTTGGTGGGGTCAACAGCTTGGGGTAAATGTCTGTCAACAGCAGCCAAAGGTGGTAGAGCAGTGGATCTTGGGGAAACGATACTTCCTCTTAATTTGCCCAATGAATCGTTAGAGTTCATGTTGGCGGGAGGAACTGTAATCCTGATGCCAGATGAACTACTGGAGGAGTTGCCTAAAGATTTTTGATTTGACTGGAATTGTGGATTGATTGGCTCAGGTCTTGTGGCACTTAATAATAGCCTGGTAGGCTGTTCTTTGTAGCTAGGCAATGTGGGCTTAGGTACAGGAATTGCCACTTTATTCTGTTGAGCATTTGCTCCAGAAGCAACAAAGTTATTGTTGTTTTTCTCAACAACTACTGGTACTGCTGCTGTTTCATCTTCAGTCGCTGTTGCTACGGTGACATCAGATTGTTGAGTGCGGTATTTTTCCCGTAGTCTCTCAATTTCAGCTTGTAAGCTACGAATACGCTCAGTTCCTTTGACTTTAGATACTGTCTGGGGCTGATTTTGAGGTACTTGCTTTTCTGCTAAACGGTTAACTAGCTGCTTGTCATCTCCCACTTGATTGGATGTAGAAGCGGTGGTTGGAATTTCCTGAGTTGGTAGTTGATTATTTTTTACTACTGGGACAGGAATGGTAATACCACTTCTCATGGTCGGGGGATTAAAAGTTACCCGATTTTCTTTAGCTACTGGAATAGGTATAGCAACTGTATTGTTATTCCTAACTACTGGTGTTTCTGGTACTTCGGGCAGATTTGCCTCTAAATCAGGCTTGCTCAGAGCAGCAGGATTAGGATCAACAACTTTTTTGTTGATGTTAGACTGGTTATATACAGGAACTGCCGCTATTCTTGGCTGACTGTAGCTACTTTGTCCTACTTTGTCTGTAGGAATAACCAGTTTTTGGCTGATTTGCAGCCGATTGGGGTCGTCAAGATTGTTAGCTTTGACGAGTTCTGATACAGAAGTTCCGTGGTTAGTGGCAATTTCCGCTAATGTGTCTCCAGGTTTTACTTCATAGGTTGTCGAGATTGATTGAGCAACAACTGTAGGTATTGTAGGTATAACTGGTGTAGCTGTAACTGCGTTTCCTGGGGACTTTTCTGCCTGTTTGTCTTGTTTTAATTTGTATATTAGGCTGGCCTGGTCGGCATCTGTTAGGTGTTCCGACTTTGTAGATAAGTTGTTATTAGCTACTTTTTTTGGTTTACTGGTTAACTCTATAGCGGTTTGTTCAGTTGGTGATGAACTTTTGGTCTCCTCAGACCGCAACTCCGCCAGACTATTTCTTAAACGGTTCGATTTTTCTTGTAATCGGCTTAGGGCAAACTCTTGTTGTGCTTTGAGTTGTTGATCAACTTCATTGGTGAGAGTGTTCGCAGTTTCTACAGTTACTGCTGTGGTGGAACTAGCTGTCTCAGTTAGTTTGTTATTTATTTGTAATTTCGACTGAACTGAGTTGTTATTCACTGCCTCCCCTGCTGATACGGGCAGGTAGATAGCGTTTCCGTTGGCTTCCAATGAGGGAATGTGTGCAGCTACTTCTTTGGCTGCAACTGGCCATTTAGCTTCAAGCCCAGGCACTTGCGAAACTGCTGTTGGTTCCACGATGACAGGATTTTCAGGCGCGCTCGCTGAAGAGACGGCTTGGGACTCCAGCTTTGTGGCCGCGAATTTTATCTCAGTTTCAGATAGAACAGGGATTGTTGATGCTGCTTTTTGAGCGCCAACAGGTGCTGCTGCTTGGGCTTGATCGCTTTGTCGAGTCACCAAAAGGCTGGTTGCACCCATTGAGATAGCCAAGCCAATCATTGCTGCTTGGGTTCCGGAACGGCGGGTTGTTTTATGAGTGATATCATTTGACGGATCGACCGATACACCATCACTTTTAGGGTTATTTTTCAACACAGCCTTTTCTCTACTTTTTAATGCTCGTTTCAAAGACGACCTCCTATGATCACGCTTCGCTTAACTGACCTTGATTTTTGGGTTGAATATTAATCCATGATTGAGATCACATCAAACGACATATCAAGATCACATTCAACAGAGATACTTAGGCAAGATTAACCTGGTTCTCTGATTTAGACAAGTTTATTTTTTGCGGGTAAACTTAAAAGTTTGGCTTTGATTCGTCTGTTATCACTCCTCACAAAACCTTTGCTTGTTAATTTTTTCAGTTTTCGCACTGCTGCTGTTCAGGCTGGAACTAAACAAATATGATAGCTTTGCTAAGTCCAATTTTGCTGTTAGCATTTGTGCTAGTGCGCCCTCTAAAAAAAACTAAATGTTCCTACTTTAGATATTTTCTAAGTTTTTTTATCTAATCCGTCTTATCAAGTGGAGACTTTACTCTTTTTATTTCCCAAAAAACAACCGTACAACTTTAGACCCTATTATTTCGTTGATAATTGTGTTTTAGGTTACAAATACCTGGGATGCTTGATGGTAAATGCTTTGGTTGATTGTATCTCCTGGATAGATAAATTTTCAATTTATTAAAATCTATCATTCTTATTTGGTATGGGTTCAAAGTTGCTATACAAATTTCTTATATTAAAATGAACGAATGAGTTGACTGTTTTGGATATTCTTTCTTCTGTATTTAAATATTGGCTGTACCCTGGAAATAGCTAAGTGTTTTTACTGAAGATATTGCCAGGGCATGAATAGGAAAATCCTGTTTTTTCTATTACCAATAAGTGTTTTTACTCATGGCTATATTAACTATTGTAAATAACCTAGCTGTCGTCGGCATTCAAACAAGCTGATAGCCACACTTACGGAGAGATTTAAGCTGCGAACTCCGGGTTCATTCATGGGAATGTAAAGTGTGGAATCGCAGATGGAGAGGACGTTGCCAGGTAAACCATTGGTTTCACTCCCAAATAATAACCAGTCATCTTCTTGAAATTGGTATTTGGTGTAGTTTTCTGTGCCACGAACACTAAAACCTAACAATCTACCTCCACGCTGCTGATGAATGATTTGGAATGCTGCTGGGGATTCGTGATAGTGCAGTTTTACGTAGGGCCAATAATCTAATCCTGCTCTTTTGAGGTAGCGATCGCTAATTTCAAATCCCAAGGGACCGACTAAATGTAGTTCTGTGGCTGTGGCAGCACAAGTACGGGCTATATTGCCTGTATTTGGAGGTATTTGCGGGTTTACTAGGACTACCTGGGGCATATCAAAATTAAAAATTCTTAACTCAAAAGTCTACTAAAAGCTTGATAGCTAAGGGCATGATGAAGTTTGATGGATACGATACAATCTATCATCTCTAGAGAAAAACCCATAGGTTTTATTAATAGGTTAGAAAAAGTCAAGAAAGATTAGATTTTCTAAACCTAAAATGTATGGATCAGGATGCAAATATTGTATATTTAGTCACTAATAGGGTGAACAAAAAAAAGTCTTGTTTGCAGGAGTCAGGGGTATGGCTAAGGCCACGCTTTGCTATCAGCAATTAGAGTCAAGATGATTAACTCTTGCCTTTTGTCTGTCACCTGTCACCTGTTTGTTTTTTATTAACCTACTTCAGAAGGACACAATAGCTTATTTTCTAGTTCCAGTTCCCATTCTTGGGTAGCTTGAATAGCTTGGTTGATAACACGGCCAGCATCAACACCAACTTTGTGTAACTGTAACCACTGTTGAGCTTCGTTACCTTCACGGAGAATTTTTTCTAGGGGGGAGAGAAAACATCTAAAACCTTGTTGTTTGGCTATATCCCAAACGTCTTGATATAGCTGTTGAATCCAATCTCTGGCGAGGATGGTACTACCATCTTGCCAGTGCTGTAATTGGGCATCAAGGCTGTTTGTGGCTGCTGCTATTTCATTTTTGGTGGTTAATGCTATGAGTTCTGCGTGGGAAAAACTGCTTTGAGTTAAGGGATCTATATGGGGGTTATCAATAATTTGTATCAATCTTGCTTCCAGTAGAGCGGTAATTGCTAATAATGAAATGGGATCTGCTACTAAATCACAAATTCGCAGTTCTAGACGATTCAGATTGTAGGGACGGAGATCGCCATTTGGTCTCACTGATGTCCACAAATGCCGGACATTTTGCATTGTCCCCGCTTTTAATTGTGCTTCTACCCATTCGATGTGATCCGCATGACTAGCAAATAACGGTACATAACTAGGAGTTTGGGGAAATAGTCTCCAACGGGTGGAATGATAACCAGTGGCTTGTCCGTCTAAAAATGGTGATGAGGCACTCAAAGCTAGGAAAAGTGGCGCTTCCATGCGAATGACTCGACAGGCACGCATTAATACTTCTGGGTCGCTAATACCAATGTTGATATGTACACTGGCGGTAACGACTTTTGTGCCGTAGGTTTGCTCAATGTAATCATGGTAAGGGTTGGTAGGATCAGAACGATAAAAGCGATCGCTCCTACCCAAAGAAAGGGTACTTCCTGGTATTAATGTATAATTATTCAATCGCTGCAAATATTTACGCAACTGTTGCCGAGGACGCAACAAACCACATAATTGATTTTCATAGCTGGTAGATGGCTGGGTTACGTATTCCACATTACGGCTATCAGGCTCACGCATAAATCCCTGTAAATCCGCAACAATTTGGTCGGAGAGACCGATGATTTCACCTTGAGGTGTGCCAGTATACATTTCAATTTCAAAGCCTTTTGTTAAGACCACGTTATTTTGCTCCTTGGCTCTCCTAATTTTCATAAATTGTATCAAATTTAACGATTTTTTGCATTGGAGAGGTAGGAAGAGTTGAAAATAATTTAATAATCTAGATCAATTTTAATTTTGAATTATTTCTTCCCGTGCTAAAGCGATATTTTCATTTGATAATTCACATAATTCTGTTAGATAAATTTTGCCTTGTTTAAGTAAAGAATTTATCTTTTTTGATGCAGGTTTTAAAATTTCCTCCCCTTTACAAACTTGAATGTTAAAAATATCTTCCTTAGCATTAAAAATAACCAATAAATCTAAGGATTGCCAAATATTTTTAGTTGGAGGTATTACCTGAAAATCAGTAACAATTTTACCCTGTTCTGGTACATGAAACGTTAAATCTGAATCTTTAACTATATTTTGTATTTTTTCAATTTCTAAGGCTGAAATATTTATACTTTTATCCGATATTTTTACAACCTTAGTTAAATCAGGTAATTTCATAGAAACATCATCTAAATATTCAGATTGAAAAATGACAGATTCTTCTAAAGCATCACAAATTGCATAAACTGTCACAGTATAAGGTGGTTGAGGTACAGTACCTTTTTCATAAAATAAACGACCTTCATTGGTTACTGTAATAGTTGAGTCTAATGATAGTGTTTGTAATGACTGAAGAGTAGCAATAGTATTATTCACAAATACAGCATCAAGACCGAGTACAGATGCTAACTCTGTGGATGTAGGTGGTGGGTCAAATTCTAAACCCGCACGAATAATAAACTCTTCTAAAACATTGAATTGACGAGGTTCTTTAATAGTCAATTCTACAGTGTTTTGGAATAAATTGTACCGAAATTGCCGAGCGGTAAAAACAGATAAATCTGGATTTTTTGTTTCTATTTCTAAAACGACATTTTTAAGATGCTCATCAATATGACGATTAACAGAAACTGGAAACATCAATCAATCCTCCATGAGAATTAACAACTTTTGCTATTTGGGAATACATTCCCCCCACGATACCAGGTTTACTGGTAAATAAATCATGACAACCAACAATTACTAATAATTCTTGAGCGCGAGAAAAAGCCACATTTACCCGTTCTGATTTATTTGCAAATCCCACATCACCTTGAGAATTATTCCTCACCATACTAACTATAACTACAGGTCTTTCCATACCTTGAAATCTATCAACTGTTCCGGTTCTAATTTGCAAAGAAGGGAAATTCTCCGGTTGTAAGCGTTCATCAATTTTGCGTAATTGAGCGCCATAAAATGTAATTACTGCGATTTCTTTTTTGGTTTCACCTTTAGTAATTTGATGACTCCAAGCATTTTCAAAATTTTGACAGATTTTCTCAATGATATCAATTTCTTGAATGTTAAAAAACGAAGTTCCTAATTTTTCTTCTTGAAATTCATTCTCTTTGGGGGTTTTTACCCAAATTAGATGATGTTCTGGTTTAATAATTTCCCCTGCTAAATTATGAGCGCGTTTTTTATCAGGTTCTAAAAGTCCACATTCTAATTTACCATCATAAAATTGATTTATTGCTCCCATAATATTGGGGTGCATTCGATATTGAGTATTCAGCATTTGTTTAATGCTATTATCAGCGGTTTCAAACTGAAACTTAAATAATGATTCTTCTAAAAATCGCATTTCATCTCTAGTGTTACCTAAATTTTCAGCAACTTCTTCTACTGTGCTAGTATCTAACATTGGTGGTAGTTGTTTGTGGTCTCCTACCATGACTAATTTTTTTGCTTTTAAAGCTGGTATTAATAGTTCTGGAGGTGTACATTTACTAACTTCGTCAATGATGACAACATCAAAATATTGAAATTCTTCTGAGAAGTTATAATTTGCAGCTTGAACACAGGTAATACCGACGACGTTAGCATTATCTAAATAAATTTGTCGTAAATCATGACTATCTCTTTCTGATGGTTGACGGATTTTTATAATCCAATCCTGAATAAAGTTTTCATATCTTTGTAAGTATTTTTCTGCTTTTTCTTGTTCTTGTTTCCAGGTTTTAAATTGTTTTTTTATTTGATTTAGAAATTCTAAGTTATGGATATCATTTCCTGGATTTGCTATTTTCAATTTAAGTGGTATTTTTTGCCAAGTTTCATCCCACCATTCTCTTTCTGTAATTAGTTCTTCAGGAACGTTAGATTTTAATTGTTGTTCTAATGCTTGTAACTTAGTTCGGGAATCTTCTACTACTTTCAGAGAACTTATAGCTGATTTTCTGATTGTTAATAACTCTTTTTTAAATATGTTGTGAATATTTTCGAGGATAGCAAAAGTATTTAGGGAAGAAGTGATAGTTTCAATTTGATTGATACAACTTTGCCAATGTTTGATTTTACTACTAAATTCTTGATACTGTTCCCAGATTTTTGACTGTTTTTCTAAATATTCCTGTGCTAACTGGTGTAATTTTGGTAGTGTGTTAGGTTGTTTAACGATTGCTGCTAAAATATTGGCTATTTTCTCAAGTTGTAAATTTGCATCTTGACTAGCTTTTTCTACTTGAGTTTGTGTTAATAATATTTGTTCTTGGGTAACTTCACTATTTGGTTGTATATCTAATTGCTGTTGTTGAATTGTTAGAATATTTAATTGTTGTTGTGCTTCTGCTTTTAGTTTTATAACACATTTCCTGGCATTTTCAAGAATAATATCTCTTAATTCTTGGGTAATTCTAGTGATAGTAGAGTCAATGTTTTTTAATTCATAAACTCGACTATATTTTTTTTGGAGTTTAGTGATAAAAGCTTGGGTGTTTTCAACTAATAATTTACGCTGTTTGGAGGTGAGTAATTGATAGTTTTCAAATTCTTGATAAATTTCTTGCCATTGACTACGTTCATTTTTTTCTAAAATTATGGGAATTTGATTAAATGTTTGTTGCAGAAAATAACTAAAATGATACTGTTTACCTAATCTATCACTAAAGTTGCCATCTATTTCATAGACAATGGCTTTTTTTATTACCTCCCATTCTGGTAATTTAATTTGATAATTTTTAGGAACTATTGTCAATTTTAAATTACTAGCAAACATCAATAAACCCAAGGGTAAATTTAAGGCATTTTCCATCAGCGGTAAATCATTTTGCTGACAGTCTCTTACAACTTGATAAATCTGTTTATCTGCTGTGTTTTTCCATTCCTTAACTGCTTCAATAATATAATCAATTTCTCGTTGACGGTTTTCCCAAATTTTAATTGTTGGTAATAAGGTTTGTCCCTGATTTAGAAAATTTTGATATTCGGTTTGTAATTGTTGTAAATGCTGAGAACTTTCTTGAAAAACTTTAACTAAGTTAACTAATTCTGTCATTTCTATAACCGCATCATTAGCATAATTGAAAGCAGGTTGAAATTCTCCAATTTCTTTAACTACGGTTTCTTGTAACCAAATTGTTAAACCAAATACTCCACGTTCAGGACGTACAAAATTTAATTCATCTACATATTTAATCACTTCACAGACATTTTCCCTGAATTTTTCTACTAAATCATTTTTCTGAGTATAAGGTTGTAGACGAGGTAAAAATTCTTTAATTTCTGCATCATCCCAGTTGATATCTTGGGAATTTTTTAATAGGTTTTTTAATCCTTCACTTATTTCTGAGATGGTATTTTGATGATTTAATAATTGCTGATAATTATTTTCTTCCTTTTTACATAGTTCTGCTAATTCAACTTTTTCTAATTTTAATTGTTGTTGCTGCTGATTAAATTCTGTTTCTAATTTAAAATAATCGCTAAACCGCTGTGATGATTTTACTAACTGACTGAGAATAGTTATATTTTCTCGACTTTGACTAAGATTATTTTCGCAGTAATTAGCAGTATTTTCTAACCATTTATTAATTACTTGGTCTTCTAAAAAAGCTTGTCCTTCTTCTGCTACTTTTTCAGCTTTTCCTTTTCTAATAGCACGAATTACGGGGTTATGAACTAATCTACTTAAAGCATTATCTACTGCTAAATTAGCTTGGGATGTAATTAATGTCCGACCACCACGTAAAGCAATTTGATAACAAATTTCAGCAATTACGGTGGTTTTACCTGTACCTGGTGGACCTTGAATTAAAACTAAATCTTCTGCTGCTAATACTTTTTCCACTGATGCTTTTTGTCCAGGATTTGCAGCAGATAATAATAAATCCTGTGATTGTAATGTTAGAGTTTTTTTAATAGGTCTAGCTTGGGAAGCATCAAAGAGAAAATCACCTAAATAGGGGTTTTGGGTACGTCCTTGTCTTAATTGTTCTAGGGCTTTTTCTTTACGTTGAATTTGTTTAATATCACCGAGTGCATCAAAAAATAAATATCCTTGATTTGGTAGTTGATAATTGCCATTATTGATAAATTCTACTAAGTCTCGGTCAATTCTAATATTAATTAAATTATTTTTATGATCTATTTTTTCAATAGTTCCTAGTTGACGACTGGTATAACGGTTTCTTTCTGTGGGGATAGATTCAGAAAATTTGATATCTTGATTTTTAGCGTTTTTTACCCTTAACCAAAAGTTATCTGCTTGTAAATAATTTCCTGTATTACCATCAAGAGTGGCTGATTCTATATTTATTTTAACTGTAATTTCTTTCTTTTTCTGATTATATTTTAAATCAAAAAATCTGACACAAAATTGTCGGGATTTAGCAATTCTTTCTTCGACTTTTAAAAATGCTTTCCATGCTTTTAGTTGATCATCTGTGGGTACATGATTTCCACAGATGGGCATTTTGGCAATTTGTGTTATTTGTTTAGGAGGAATATTAATTACATCATAGGAATTAGGAATTAATTGTAAGCAAAAAGATACAGCATAAGCGTCATCATTTCCCCGGATGGTTGGTAATAAATAAATTGAGAGGATTTTTAAGCCACCGCTGCCATTTTTTTTGACTGCTGCTCTTAAACCCAAGGTTTTTTTAAGTTCTTTGAGTCTTTTTGGTAGTGGGAATTCACTATTATCTGTAGCTATGGTTAAATCTAAAATTTCTTCTCCTGTTTCCTTTCCTGCACCTTGACGACGCAGATAAAATATCACAGGTTTTTTACCCACACATTCAAATATTAATTCATGAGCGCGTTCTTTTCGTTCCCGAAAATCTGTATATGCTGTAATGGCATTTTGTCCTTCAAAGTGACGAATTAAGTTATCAATTGTGGAATTTATTAAGGTGTAACCCCATGTTTCTGATTTTTGTTTTTTGGGCATGAGTAATCTTGTGTTTGTAGGTTTATAAATGAAATTGATGATATACTTGGTTGGCGGCTCGATGTAGTAGAGAATGCCTCCAAACTAGGGATTTCATATCATCTGCATAACCACCACCAATTACACAAGCTACGGGATAACCTGCTTGAATACAGGTGGTTAAAACCTGCATTTCTCTTTTAAAAATCCCCGTATCTGTGAGGGCTAATTTACCTAGTTTATCATCTATGTGGGTATCAACTCCAGCATCATAAAAAACTATATCTGGTTTAATTTCTGATAATAAATCTGGCAGGTAATTAGCCAGGGTTTGTAAGTAAATATCATCTTCCGTTCCTAATACTAAAGGGACATCTAAATCACTTTTTTGTTTTGTACCTGGGAAATTTTCTTGACAGTGCATAGAAAAGGTAAAAACACTTTCATCCTTGGCAAAAATTAAGGCTGTACCATCGCCTTGATGTACATCTAAATCTACAATTAATATTTTTTGAGCAAGTCCTAATTTTTGTAAAACTCGCGCGGCGATCGCTAAATCATTAAAAATACAAAAGCCTGATCCATAATCAGGAAAAGCATGATGAGTTCCCCCAGCGGTATTGCAAGCTAAACCTTGTTGAATGGCTAATTTAGCTGTTAATATTGTTCCCCCTACTGCCACACAGGTACGATTTACTAAAGCTGGACTCCAAGGTAAACCTATGCGCCTTTGTGCTTTATAATCTAATTTTCCCTCACAGTAAGCCTGTACATAGTCGGGGATATGAACTAACTCAATTAATTCTGATGAAGGACGCTCAGGAAAATGAAATTGCTCTGGATATGCTACCCTATTACCTAACAGCAATTCATATAATTGTTGAAATTTGGACATAGGAAAACGATGACCAGGGGGGAGGGGTGCAATATAATCTGGATGATAAATAATTGGCAGATCCATTATCCTAATGCTTACTAATTTTTTGTTGTCAATTCCTAAATAAATAATGATGATTCAATGGATTATACCACTAGCCTTTATCTGTGCTGGAATAATAGCGGGGCTAATTGGTGAAAAAGTTATTTTCAAAAAACTGAAAACATTTGTCACTGAAAAAGAAGTTCCTGGCAGCGATATTATATTTCAAGCACTGCACAGAATGACTTTTGTTTGGTTTGTTTTAGCAGGTTTTTTCTGGGCTATTCTTGGTTCTCCTGTCAGACCAGATATTGCTAATGCTTTTCAAAAAATCCTCACGATTATTTTCCTATATTCAGTCACGTTAGTTTTAGCAAGATTAACATCGGGATTTGTTAATTTATTAGTTAGAAGAACTGAAGGAGTGCCTACTTCATTACTTTCTAATTTAGCAAAGATTGCAGTTTTAATTTTAGGAACATTGATTCTTTTACAAACTGTGGGAGTGCAAATTACTCCTATAGTTACAACTTTAGGAATTGGTGGTTTAGCTGTAGGTTTAGCCCTCCAAGATACATTAGCTAATTTATTTTCTGGGTTTTATTTAGTGATTTCTCAGCAGGTAAGAACAGGAGATTATGTCAAGTTAGATGATGGCAATCAGGGTTATATCACAGATATTAACTGGCGAAATACAACTATTAGAGAAATTTCTAATAATGTGATTATTGTTCCTAATTCTAAGTTGGCTTCGGCAATTTTTACAAATTATCATTTACCTGCTAAAGAAATAACTTTAACTCTGAATGTGGGTGTTAGTTACGACAGTGATTTGGAATTGGTGGAAAGGGTGACAGTAGAAGTAGCTAAAGAAGTTATGCAAGAAATTGCACCGGAACTAATTGCAAATGAGCCTTATATGAGGTTTCATACTTTCAATGATTTCAGTATAGACTATACACTTTATATGCGGGTAAGTGAATTTTTTGATCAGCGTATTGGTAAACATTTGTTAGTAAAAAAGTTACACAAACGCTATCACCAAGAAGGTATTCAAATTCCCTTTCCCATCCGAGATATTAATCTTCACGGTAACTGAATTAACTTAGCTATCTCCCCTATGTTCTCTTAGTAGGGGATGCAATTTATGATCATAATTATTATGGTGATTGGGGTTTCTTTTTAAGCTCATCACAAACAATCAGCAGGGAAGAAATAGAAAATATTGATATTCCTGATCACCTAAATCATCTCACCCATGAAACTTTATTACGAGTCTTTAAAATTCATCAGCAAATAGCAGCATTTCGGCATATAGATGTTAACACGATTTTTACTTAACTATCGGTTTAATAGCATATTGTGAGGGAAAATCTGCTACTTCCCCAGCACTGGCCATTGCTCTATATATTAAAGCACAAACTTCTGCTCTGGTTGCTAATTTTGCAGTGTTCAGGGATTTTTGATTAGGGTAGTTAATAATTACGCCGTTTTCTGTTAATGAGGCGATAAAATTTTTATGTTCATTTCTGATACTGGAAGCATCACTATAAACTGATAAGGTTTGTTTTGTTGCACCTGTAACTTTATAATTTAAGGCTTTGGCTAAGGTGATTAAAACATCTAGACGTTTAAGTTTTTGCGTGGGGTTGAATTTCCTAGTATTTAATACTGTAAAAAATCCCATTTCATAGGTTTCTTTAATAGCATCATAAGCCCAATAATCTTGAGGTACATCTTGAAAACTAATTGCTTTTCTAACTTTACTTTTAATAAATACTTTTTGTAAAATTGCTGCTAATTGAGCGCGGGTAACTGGAGCATTAGGACGAAATGTACCATCGGGATAACCACCAATTATTTCCATAGCGGCTAATTCTGCAATGTAATCTTTAGCCCAGTGCTTTTCGGAAATATCAGAAAAGTTAACTTGAATATTTTTAGCTACACCAACTTGGCGATATTTACTCAATAATTGACTGAGTTGATATGTAGGATTGTTAGTTAGTTCTGTTAAAGTTACTAATGTTCCGGGAATTGATGTTAAAGCTTGTGCGATGTTGGGAATGTAGGTACTAATTGATTTACCAGCTAAGGTAAATTCGCCTTCTCTAAAAGTAATGGGGTAAATAGAATTCTTGGCAACATCTGCAAAACCAGCAGCTTGGTATTGAGTAATATTTATATTTTCGGAACTGGTAAGAAAGGTAACTTCTTGATCTTTTAATTCTGTAAAATAGTCGAAATAGGTAGTAGTATTTTTATCAACTATGCTGTCTTCATTGGCATCTACTCCATAGAAAACTCTCACTACTTGATAGTCGCTAGGGTTGGCTGATAAAATTACATTTACTGCGGTATGATCTGGTAAACAAGCGAATTCTGTATAGCCAATAAATTTGTTATTAGTATCATATAATCTGACAACGATGCGATCGCCTAATTTAAAACCATTCACAAATTTGGCTTTCTGTTTGATTTTATATTTATAATCCCCCAAAAATCTTTCCTTGTGATATGTTTCCCCGTTTTTGGCTTTAATAGATATCCGGGCAATTACTTCGGAAACTGTACCTCCCGGTTGCCAGATATACATTGTAAATCCTGATTTTTCTCTTTTTACAGATGGCGTTGCACTGACATCTTCTGCATCCGTGGATGTGCTATCTATATCTAATTGTGGTACAGGATTTCTTTGTGTTAATAATTGCTGATAACTAGATTTGATCGGAACTGTAGCAGATAGAGCAGATAAATCTGATGCTGCCAAAGTATCATCTGTTGATGACAAGACCAAAAGAGAAAATGAAGCAATAAATATTTTTTTAAAGTGGATTAACTTACTTAAATTCATAGTATTTTATTTGACAAAATTACAATTCACTTAGATGATTTTATGGCTGATAAAGTTCCTGTACAGAATTATTTTTTGATACCAGGTTAACTTTACATATCCCAGTGTACGCCTTATGTGGCGTTTATTATCATAATTTTGTCTAGAATGCCAGGAGGATTACTATAAGAAAATAATAGTTTAGGAATCTTAACTAATGACGATAACAACCCAGAATTTACCAACCACATTAGAAAAACAAGTTTGGACTTGGGAAGATTACAAAATTCAGTATACCGTTATGGGTACAGGCCAACCCTTGGTACTCATCCACGGTTTTGGAGCTTCCATCGGTCACTGGCGTAAAAATATCCCCGTTTTGGCTAATGCTGGTTATCGGGTGTATGCTTTGGATCTTTTAGGTTTTGGTGGTTCAGACAAAGCAGCAATAGATTATAGCATGGAAGTGTGGGTAAAATTATTAAAAGATTTTTATGACCAACATATCCAAACACCAGCTATATTTATTGGTAATTCCATTGGCGCACTTTTGAGTTTAATAATTCTGACAGAACATTCTGAAATTGCCGCTGGTGGGGTGTTAATTAATTCTGCGGGTGGTTTGAGTCATCGTCCCCACGAATTAAACCCAGTTTTAAGAATTTTCATGGCTACTTTTAACAAGTTGGTAGCTAACCCTGTTACCGGCAAATTTGTGTTTAATCGCATTCGTCAAAAATCGCAAATTCGGCGTACATTATATCAAGTATATTGCGATCGCAATGCCGTTACCGATGAACTTGTTGATTTACTCTACACACCATCCTGTGACCCAGGAGCGCAACAAGTTTTTGCTTCTATCTTGACAGCACCTCCTGGTCCAAGTCCCGAAGAACTATTACCACAGTTAAAATCACCATTATTAGTTATTTGGGGTGCAAATGATCCTTGGACACCAATTACCGGAGCGAAAATTTATGAAACAGCGGGTAATGATGGTAAAGATATCAAAATTGTACCCATTCCTAACGCCGGTCACTGTCCCCATGATGAAGTTCCAGATATCGTCAACACTGCAATTATTGACTGGTTAGCAGATAAAAATTAGCAGTCTGTAGGGTAAAGAAAATTAAAATTCTCTGGAATTTGTCATTGGTAATCGGTAATTAATAATTAGTAATTAGTCATTCACATATTTTTACCGATTACCAGATTATCATTTATAGAAAAATAGACAATATTTCACACTTTGATCAAACAACACCTGTGTGTATTTTATGATGGAGTTTGACGTAAATGATGGACACAAAAAACATAAAACCAATCAAAATTATCCAGATTTATCCATATTTGGTTATCAAATAATTAAAGAATTAGGGCGAAATTTAGAAGGAGGACGCATTACTTACCTAGCTGAACAGCTTAACTGTCAACAGAAAGTAGTAATTAAAGAATTTTGTTTTACGAAGATAACCTCTGATTGGTATGGTGTAAAAGCCTACGAACGGGAAATTAAACTTTTACAAACATTACATCATCCTCGTATTCCTTGTTATTTACATTCCTTTGAAAAACCAGGTTTTTTTTACTTGGTTCAAGAATATAAAAAAGCACCATCATTAGGATTTAAACGCTGTTTTTATCCCGAAGAAATAAAAAAAATTGCCTTATCAATTTTAGAAATTTTAGTTTATTTACAACAACATAATACACCAATCATTCACCGAGATATAAAGCCAGAAAACATTTTAGTAGATCAACAATTACAAGCTTATTTAGTTGATTTTGGTTTAGCACAAGTGCAAACAGAAAAAGCTGACTTGAGTACATTAGTTGTGGGTACTCCAGGGTTTATTCCTCCCGAAGAACAATTTGGAGATTCTTTAACAACAGGATCAGATTTATATAGTTTAGGTGCAACATTAATCTGTTTACTTACTAATACTCGTGCTGGGGAAATTGGTAAATTAATTGATGATCATTATCGCTTTAATTTCCAAAAATTACTACCTCATCTTCATCCAAATTTTCGGTCATGGTTAAAGAAAATGGTAGAACCTAACTACAAACATCGCTATGTTAATGCAGGGGAAGCTTTAGCAGCGCTTCAACCAATTCAGGTGATGGGTTCAAGAAAAAAACTGGGTAATTTTTGGATGGTTATATCTCAGAAGAAAAACTTAGCTATTCTGAGTTTAAGTATCATGGGAATATTGTTAGGTTGGGGAGCAAGTTCAATGATTTCTTTACCCGGTAATGCTGTTAATTCTAGTGTGCAGGTAAAGCCGAATATAGGCACTAATTCTCCTCAAGTAAATTTAAAATAGTAACATAGCATCTTATGGAAGTTATCTGATAGGGAAAAATTGCGTTATTATTAAGGATTGTTTCACTGTGCCACCTTTCTGCTGTTAATATGCCAGAACAATCAAAAAATCCTTTAAACGGTCATCTTCCCAACCCCCAAAACAGCCAAAATACTATTCGCATTCGGGGTGCTAGGCAGCATAATCTCAAAAATATTGATTTGGAATTACCCCGTGATCAGTTGATTGTGTTTACTGGCGTTTCTGGTTCGGGTAAGTCCTCTTTGGCCTTTGATACTATCTTTGCAGAAGGTCAACGCCGTTATGTAGAATCCCTAAGCGCCTATGCTCGGCAATTTTTGGGTCAGTTGGATAAACCCGATGTGGAAGCAATTGAGGGTTTAAGTCCCGCTATTTCTATTGACCAAAAATCAACTTCTCATAATCCCCGTTCTACGGTGGGAACAGTCACGGAAATTTATGATTATCTGCGGTTGTTATATGGCCGCGCTGGTGAACCCCACTGTCCCCATTGCGATCGCTCGATCTCTCCCCAAACCATTGACGAAATGTGCGATCGCATCCTTGCACTTCCCGACCGTACCCGCTTCCAAATTCTCGCACCGATGGTCAGGGGGAAAAAGGGAACTCACCGCAAATTAATCTCCAGTTTAGCTGCTCAAGGTTTTGCACGCATCAGGGTAAATGGAGAGGTCAGAGAACTCTCAGATTCCATTGAGTTAGATAAAAATCATACACACGATATAGAACTGGTTATTGACAGGCTAGTTAAAAAAGACGGAATTCAAGAGCGTTTAGTTGATTCTCTGTCCACCTGCCTTAAGCAATCTAACGGAATTGCTATAATTCAAGTATTAAATGATACCTTAGATAAGGTAACGCAGGAGCGACAACATAGTAAGTATATAGAAAATGAGGGGGAAAGTCAAGGTATTTCTGAACAAGAATTACCCACAGAAATGGTGTTTTCAGAAAACTTTGCTTGTCCAGAACATGGTGCGGTAATGGAGGAATTATCACCACGTTTGTTTTCTTTTAATTCACCTTATGGAGCTTGTTCTCATTGTCATGGCATTGGTACTTTAAGAAGGTTTTCTGAAGAATTAGTCATACCTAATGTAGATGCACCGATTTATGCAGCGATCGCACCTTGGTCAGAAAAGGAAAATTCCTACTATTTAGAACTGTTATATAGTTTGGGATTAGATTATGGGTTTGAATTACAAACTCAGTGGAGTAAATTAACAACCGAACAGCAAAACATCATTTTACATGGGGAAGAAAAACCAACCGCAGAGACACAAAGGAAGCAGAGTTTTAAAGGTGTCATTCCCATTTTACAAAGGCAATATGAAGGGGGAACAGAATTAGTTAAACAGAAATTAGATCAGTATTTAATAGATCAACCCTGTGAAGTTTGTGGAGGAAAAAGGTTAAAACCAGAAGCCTTAGCAGTGAAGTTAGGACAATATGGAATTTTAGATTTAACCAGTGTAGCAATTCGGGAATGTCGGGTCAGAGTTGATAACTTAAAATTGACTCCTCGACAAATGCAAATTGCCGACTTAGTTTTAAAAGAAGTTAAAGCCAGACTGCAATTTTTATTAGATGTGGGATTAGATTATCTCACCTTAGATCGTCCCGCCATGACATTATCAGGAGGAGAAGCCCAAAGAATTAGACTAGCCACACAAATCGGTTCGGGATTAACAGGAGTTCTCTACGTTTTAGACGAACCAAGTATAGGTTTGCATCAAAGAGATAACGGACGTTTATTAAAAACCTTAACCAAATTACGAGACTTAGGCAACACATTAATAGTTGTTGAACATGACGAAGAAACCATTCGTGCAGCGGATTATATAGTTGATATTGGCCCCGGTGCAGGAATTCATGGGGGAAATATAATTTCCCAAGGAAGTTTAGAGAACTTATTAAACGCCGAAGCTTCATTAACAGGAGCTTACCTATCAGGAAGAAAAGTCATTCACACCCCAGCCGAAAGAAGAGAAGGAAACGGTAGAAGTTTAAGAATCAAAAACGCCCATCGTAACAACTTACAAAATATAGACGTAGAAATTCCACTAGGAAAACTTGTTGCTGTCACCGGAGTTTCCGGTTCAGGAAAATCAACCTTAATCAACGAACTACTTTATCCAGCTTTACAAAATCATCTCTTAAAAAGAGTTCCCTTACCCAAAGAAATCGAAGAAATCAAAGGATTAAACTGTGTAGATAAAGCCATAGTTATTGATCAATCACCCATAGGCAGAACACCCAGATCAAACCCTGCCACCTACACTGGAGTTTTCGATGTAATTCGTGATGTATTTTCCCAAACCATCGAAGCCAAAACCAGAGGATATAAACCAGGACAATTTTCTTTTAACGTCAAAGGTGGCAGATGTGAAGCGTGCAGTGGACAGGGAGTAAACGTGATTGAAATGAACTTTTTACCAGACGTTTATGTCCAATGCGAAGTATGTAAAGGTGCAAGATATAACCGCGAAACTCTACAAGTTAAATACAAAGAAAAATCAATTTCCGACGTTCTCAACATGACCGTTGAAGAAGCATTAGCATTTTGTGAAAACATTCCCAAAGCAGTGAACAGATTACAAACATTAGTAGACGTTGGTTTAGGTTATGTACAACTAGGACAACCAGCCACAACCCTATCAGGAGGAGAAGCACAAAGAGTAAAATTAGCAACAGAATTATCTCGACGTGCTACAGGAAAAACCCTTTACTTAATAGATGAACCAACCACAGGTTTGTCTTTTTACGATGTTCATAAATTATTGGATGTCTTGCAAAGATTAGTAGATAAAGGAAATTCAATCTTAGTAATTGAACACAATTTAGATGTCATTCGTTGTGCAGATTGGGTAATAGACTTAGGACCAGAAGGAGGGGACAAAGGAGGGGAAATCATAGCCGCGGGAACACCAGAAGAAGTAGCTGAAAATCAACGTTCTTATACAGGGAAATATCTCAAACAAGTATTACAACAATATCCCGCAGTTGTCTAAACCAAAAACCTTAAAAACTATTCCTCTGTGTTCTCCGTGCCTCTGTGGTTCGTTTCTTAAAAATCTTTAATTCTTACCCAAAGACGCAAAAAAACAGAATCAGTAAAAAATTAGTTTATAATTATGAATGCACAATCAAAGATTTACAACTTATGAATAAGGAGAAACTGAATGAATGATCAGGAATTAGAATTTCTCCTTAATGATATGGAATCAGATCGAGTAGAACGCAAGGCTTCAATAGCCGATAGAGGCAGACTTTGTGAAGCCATTTGTGCATTTGCTAATGATTTACCAAACCATCAAAAATCAGGAGTTTTATTTATTGGAGTTAATGATAATGGAACTTGTGCAAATCTGACCATAGATGATCAACTTCTCAAGACACTTTCAGGTATGAGAGATGATGGCAATACCTTACCTTTTCCAGCCATGATTGTACAAAAACGCAATATTAATGGTTGTGAATTAGCAGTTGTAATTGTAGAACCTGCGGATGCTCCACCTGTACGTTTTAAAGGCAGAGTTTGGATCAGAGTAGGTCCCCGTAGAGCTACAGCCACAGCAGAAGAAGAACGCCGCTTGACTGAAAAAAGACGTTCAAAAGATTTACCTTTTGATCTTCAGCCTTTAACATCAGCTAGTTTAGATGATCTAGATTTAGAAATTTTCCGTCGTGTTTATTTGCCATCATCCTTAGCAAATGATGTTTTACAAGAAAATCAACGTCCCGTTGAACAACAACTCAAATCAATGCGGTTTGCAACTATTGATGCGTTGCCTAAACCAACTATTTTAGGTGTCTTAGTTATTGGTAATGACCCTAGACAATTTGTTCCCTGTGCCTATATTCAATTTATCCGCATTGATGGTACTGAATTAACAGACCCAATTAAAGATCAAAAAGAAATTGGTGGTGCGCTACCAGATTTATTGAGAATGCTAGATGAAATTTTCCAAGTTAATATATCTGTTGCTACTGACATTACAGCCCAACCAATTGAATTACAACAACCCGATTATCCCATAGTTGCCCTACAACAATTAGGAAGAAATGCAGTCCTCCATCGTACCTATGAAGGGACAAATGCCCCAGTGAGAATTACATGGTTTAACGACAGAATTGAAATTCAAAATCCTGGTGGTCCTTTTGGTCAAGTAAATAAACAGAACTTTGGACAACCAGGGATAACTGATTATCGTAATCCTCACCTTGCTGAAGCCATGAAAAACCTTGGTTATGTGCAAAGATTTGGTTTAGGAATTGAACTTGCTCGTCAACAACTTTTGAAAAATGGTAATCCACCTTTAGAGTTTACTGTAGAAGATGCCCATGTTTTGGTAACATTAAAAAGAAAATTATAAAAAATTATGAGTGCAAAGATTATAGCTTTTTTTAATAATAAGGAAAGAGTTGGCAAAACTTCCTTAGTCTACCATTTAGCATGGATGTATCAAGACTTAGGACTGCGAGTAGTTGCTGCTGATTTAGATCCCCAAGCTAATCTGACTGCTGCTTTTTTAGATGAAGAACGTTTGGAACAAATTTGGTTAGCAAATAGTGAAACAACAACAGTATTTGATTGTGTACAACCATTGTTAAAAGGGATTGGTGATATTGATAATCCACATTTAGAATATTTCCCAGAATCTGAAAAATTAGCTCTTTTAGTGGGAGATTTAGCACTTTCCGGTTTTGAAGATGAACTTTCAGCCCAATGGCTAAATTGTCTTGGTGGTGGAGGAGAAGAAAGAGCTTTTCGAGTAATTTCTGCTTTTTGGAGAATTTTACAAAATACTGCCATTCAACATAAAGCCAACATAATATTAATGGATTTAGGTCCCAATTTAGGAGCAATAAATCGTGCAGCCTTAATTTCAGCAGATTATATTGTGATACCAATGATGTTAGATTTAGTGTCATATCTAGCATTACAAAATATTGGCTATCCTTTGCAATCTTGGAAAAAAGATTGGAAGGAGTTATTAAGCCAAAACAGGGAAAATCCTTTTAGTAGTCTATCATTACCACAAGGTAATTTAGAACCTATCGGTTACATTATTTCGCAGGCATCAATGCGATTACATAGTTCATTAAACCCTACATATAATCGCTTCATAAATTACATTCCCAAAACTTATCAAGGATTTATTCTAAATCAGCCTATAGAAAATAATATCTTTATCGAAGATGATCCAAATTGTTTAGCTTTACTAAAAAACTACCAAAGTTTAATGCCAATGGCACAAGAAGCTCATAAACCTATGTTTCACCTAAAACCTGCTGATGGTGCTATTGGCGCTCATACTAAGGTAGTAAGAAATGTCTATGATGATTTTAAAAAATTAGCTTACAAGATAGCAGAAAGAACACAAGTAAACATTCCAGAAATCTAACATAGAAGAACTCCTCTTTATATCTACCCTTTTCTCCCTCTCTTCCTTCGCTTCCTTCGTCCCTATCCCTATAGCTCCTACGTCACTACGCAAGCTATCGGGATGCTACGCGTTAGCGGAGCTTTCGCTTTAGCGATACGTGGTTCAATCACTCCCCCTTCCTAAAAAACTGCTTTAAAATCTCCCCAGCTTCCCTATCCCAAGTATCAATATGTTCATAAATCAAACCATCATCATTCAATTTATAAGTGGAATAACCATTAAAAAATAACCGCGCTTTCCAAGGAACACGCAACACCCCCCGCACCGTCCAAGTTGCTAAAATCGTATCTGGTGCAGTTTGAGAAACATCATGTAAATCAAAAGCAAGTTCCGTAAAAAACAACTGACCATGAAAACGCAAAGTCCAAAAAATAATCCGATAATTAAACTTACCCTTAAACTTATTCACCGGGTCACGAAAAAAGATATCATCTGCATAAATATCATAAGAAATATCCTCCTCAAACAAAGTCGGTAAATCTTGTTTGAGAACATCAATTATTTTTGGTATTTCTAACTTCATCAACTTACATCCTAAAAATATTTCTCAACTGTTTTTCCAACCTTTGCAAAATAGAAATAGACCGGGGATAACCCCCATTCATAACTTGTAAATCTGCTAAACTAGGAAATCTTGCCGATTGGGAATATGCACCTTTTTTAAAAACCTTACCCAACAGATTATTATTATCCCGCAAACCCTCATAGAAAAAACATACCTCCCCATTAATTCCTATATGACGATGATATTCTATCACCCTTAATAATAAATCTGGTTTCATTGTATATTTTCCCAACTTAATTAAAATTCCCGGTGCTAATCTTGGTAACATTGCATTTGTAAACTGCTGATTTACCAACCTAGTCAAAATACATTTATAACTCAAAAAATCCCGGCGATAAATTTGGGGATGAATAATATCAACAAATCCTTGCTTTAACCATGTAGGATAATCTTGTAAATATTCCCGCAACCCCCAATCATAAATGTTCGGAGACATGGAAACAAATAAATTAGGGTTAACTGCTTTTATCTCTTGATAAAGTAATCCTAAAACATCAGTTAAAATATTAGCTCTCCACTGTAACCACTGTTTATCTTGATGATTTTTAGGTGGATGTTTTTTGAATTCCTGAAAATAACGATTAACAGTTAATTGATCATAACCTCCTTCTGATGGTAAAGCCGGAAAACGATCATCTCCCTGTACACCATCAACATCATAGTTTTTAACTACTTCCAAAAATAAATTTAACAAAAATTCCTGTACCTGAAAATCAAAAGCATTTAACCATTCAAACCCATTCTTTTTTAATAACTTTCCTTGAAAATTATAAGCTTCCCATTCAGGTCTTTGCTTTAATAAAAAACCTCCATTATCATGATAAGAACTAGCAAAACCATATTCAAACCAAGGAATAACTTTTAACCCTACCTTTCTCGCTTCCTCTACTAATTCCTGTAAAGGATCACGTCCTAAAAATCTCGAATCAATTTCTATACCAAACATCTTCCACATTGTTTGACTTGGGTATAAGGTAACTCCTTGATTCCAAACCACAGGAAACACGACATTAAAACCCATCTCTGCTAAAAATTCCATTGCTTTAGCAATGTTGTGTCTGGAATTAAAAACCTGACTATCAGTTCTCGTTAACCAAACACCACGTATTTCAACTTTACTCATTTATACTCTAATAGGATTTTAGATTTGGGAATTATGACCACAGTCTTTGTCTAACTTGAAAATTGTATAACTTTTCATAGATGATTTCCTGAAAAATACTTTGTATGATCGCTAGTGGTAAAACTCACATATAGATTTTAACTCCATTCAATTTTATGTCTATTATCGGAAATTCCTGGAAACACGCCTACATTAATACCAACGACATTAAATTACATTTAATAAAAATGCCTTTACTCAAGCAGACATATAAGCATACAAAGATGCAGCCGCAAAACGGGGTGCAATCACAGCCATGTCGGACTACTATCGTAACTTGTTTTCTCAATTAACCACCAAGACAACCTGGCCTATTCTAGAAATTCCCACCTTAATGATTTAGGGAGAACATGACACCGCACTGGGGAAAGAACTAACCTACGGTACTCAAGAATATGTGAAAAATTTACAAATCAAATCTATTCCTAATTCTGGTCATTGGGTACAGCAAGAACAGCCAAAAATAGTAACAGAATATATGCGATAATTTCTCGTCTGAAACCAAATTCTTAATAGTAAAAACTACTCATTTACTAATAGAAGTAAATGTGGTATCACGTTAGGTTAACAAAAACTTAATACTAATTTTATGTTTATAAACTCACCCAAATTACGCATTCATAAATAGCTCAAACCTAAGCCCATCAATAATTTCATCATCACTCAGCAAATAGGAAAACATCACATCTATCCTGTGAGTCAAATCAACAACCTTGAGTCATTATATGAGATAATAAGATTGTGAGGAAAAAGAACGGATGCTACTCCAATATAAGGAAAGGGGAAATTTTATGAAACGTCAGCTACTAACTGCAATCGCCTTAGTCGCTCCCCTATTGTTTGCTAACTCAGTTCAAGCTGGGAATAATCAAGACTTACAAAAATTGTTGTCAACAGGGGAATGTCAACGTTGTCAACTATCAGGAGCTAACCTCAGTGGCGCTCATTTAATCGGTGCGGACTTACGAGGTGCAAATCTCCAAGGTGCTAATTTAACAGAAGCGAACTTAGAAGGTGCAGACCTCACGGGAGCAAATTTAGCTGGTGCAGATTTAACATCAGCTTTTGTCACCAACGTCAATTTAAAACAAGCAAATCTCAATGGTGTCAACCTCACCAGCGCCACCATTAACGATTCTAACGTTTACAAAGCATCAATGAACGACCTAACTATAACTGGTGCAGAAATTTATAACACTGGTATTGGTATTGGTGGAGACAGTTCAGAAATTCCTGATTGGGATTAGGTGATTAGGTTTAGAACCAGCAAAATTGATGATTGAATAAATATTAAATAGGGCTTGCTGAATAAATCTCAAAACATTACAGGTAAACGATTTTAGCGATTTTGACTTTCAAAAAATGCAAGCTTTGATGAGGTGAGAACTGAAAAACCTTGCATTTAATTCCTGCTTCAAGGAAAAATAGTTCCCATCCAACTCTTGAAACTGTCACCTGTCACCTGTCACCTGTCTCCACGACAAGACTTTATCAGCAAACCCTAAATATATCCCCGACTTTTTGAAGAAGCTGGGGATATATTACTGTTTTTTCAGGTTTTTAATTTAATGCAGTAGCAATCGCCTCAGAAAGAGACTTATTAGCCGCTTGCTTTAACGCATCTGCCTTATCAGTGCGTTCCCAGGGTAAATCTAAATCAGGTCTACCCAAGTGACCATAAGCTGCAACGTCCTGATAAAAACGTCCGCCTCTTTCACTGGGTAAATTTTGCAAATTGAAAGCGTGGATAATTCCCGCTGGACGCAGTTCAAAGTGATCTTTGATTAACTGTAGCAAGATTTCATCATCAACCTTACCAGTTCCAAAGGTATCCACAAAAATGCTCACAGGTCTAGCTACACCAATAGCGTAACTTAGCTGCACTTCGCATTTTTCTGCTAACCCAGCCGCCACTATATTTTTCGCTACATAACGTGTAGCATAGGCCGCAGAACGGTCTACCTTTGTGGGATCTTTGCCAGAGAAAGCACCACCACCATGTCGAGAGTAGCCACCGTAGGTATCAACAATGATTTTCCTTCCAGTTAACCCAGAGTCACCTTGTGGTCCGCCAATCACAAACTTACCAGTAGGATTGACTAGAAAGCGGGTATCCTGATTTGGCTTAACGTCAATATCACTGAAAACAGGCTCTACTACCGCTGTCCATAGGTCTTCTTTGATCTTAGCTTGCACCCCAGCACCATCAGTAATATCCCCAATATTAGGTGTATGCTGAGTAGAAATTAAGATTGTATCAATACCTACGGGTTTACCATCTTCATAGGCAACGGTAACTTGGGTTTTGCCATCGGGACGCAAGTATGGCAAATCACCAGTTTTCCTTACTGCTGACAGTCTGCGTGCAATCCGGTGAGCCAAACTAATGGGTAAAGGCATCAATTCTGGGGTTTCGTTGCACGCAAAACCGAACATAATACCTTGATCACCCGCACCAACTTTATCGAACAGTTCTTCACTATCCTCTGCGCGGGTTTCTTGGGCAGTATCTACACCTTGAGCAATGTCAGGTGACTGTTCATCCAACGCGACGAGTACGCTTGCACTGTCAGCAGAAAAACCATTTCCTGCATCAGTATAGCCAATTTCCGCGATTTTCTTTCGCACCAAATTGACATAATTAACATTGGCTTTGGATGTGATTTCCCCAGTGATTAACACTAAACCAGTATTAACAACTACTTCAGCTGCAACCCGGCTACTAGAGTCATGTGTCAACAGGGCATCCAAAATAGTATCAGAAATTTGGTCACAGATTTTATCAGGATGACCTTCAGTAACTGACTCGGATGAAAATAAATAACGGCGAGACAAAGGAAGTTGCTCCTTGACGAACTTTAATCACTGACTAAATAGAAACATTTAGTTCAGCTAGTAATTTCTGCAATCATAACAAGATTTACACACCTACTCACGAGTATCTTCTTCAATACTTACTGGTAGTTAAGAAATGTATTAGTTAAACTCCTTGTGCTGTGGGAAACAGAAGTATCAGCACAAAATTAAAAATTATGCAAAAAATTATGCAAAAAACCTTGAATTTTTCCGGACTCACCCAAAATATCTATCAAACCCTCTGTCTCTGTGTTCTTTGTGCTTGGAGTAGTTAATGAGAACGACGTGAACAAAAATATAAATTAGCCTCAAAACCTCTTCACTCTCGTCTTCTACTATCAGTTAAATTTTTATATCTACAAAAAAAGGGGGGGTACACCCATTGATACCCCCTTTGTTTATTGACCAACACTGCTGGTTTTATACTTGTACGGCTAACTTTGCTTCACTAGCTGTTAATAGCTCATAAACAGAACGCATTTTCAACCCTGTCAATACTTGGAACAAACCAGTTCCGTTATTAGAACCTGGATATTCGCGGTGTTGTAACAATAAGTGAGTCATTTCACCTTCGTATTTAGTTGATGTGTTGCTAAGATGTTTCTCGATGTAGATGACTTCATCTAGATTGTCGAACTGACCATCAACTTCTAAAACAGAAACGTAGCGACCATAGTAAACATCAGAACCATAGTACAGTTGCATACCAGGGTAAGAACAGGTCAATTTACGTCCGCAAGGAGTCCAGTTGATTGTTGAACCTTCGTCGAATAAGTAAGCCGGCTCAAAACCTTCTTTGCCTTCTCGCTGTAACATCCGTACCCGCAAAACTTTGCGTTCGGTATCGTTTTTGATTAAGCTAGTAGGTAATACCTGTAAAACCACGTCAGCAAATTCTCTTTGTGGTTCAATGAACTTTTCAAAGTCAGGCTTACGGGAATTGATTTGGGCTAAAACATCTTCATAACGGTGACCACGTTCAGCCATATCTCGTTGAATCTTCCAGGCAATCTTGACTTCATCACTGATGTCAAAGTAAACACTGAAATCTAGTAAATCTCTCACCCTTTCATCATATAAAGGATGTAACCCTTCAACTACGACGATATGGTTTGGTTCAATCCGTTCTGGAGGATCGATCATGCCGGTTTCGTGGTTATAAATCGGCTTATCAATTGCTTGACCTTCTTTGAGTGCCTTAATTTGCTCATACATTAGGTCAAAATTGTTGGCTCTGGGATCTAGTGCAGTGATACCTGTTTCTTTACGCTGCTTGCGATCCAGTGAATGATAGTCATCTAAACAGATAACTGTCATTAATTCTTCACCAAATAAGTCAATTAACCGACGTAAAAACGTAGATTTACCGCACCCAGAGTCTCCAGCTACTCCAATTAGTACCACGCGTTCCGGCTTACTTGTCATAAATCTCCTCTAAAATACTAAAAAAGATGACTCAATCAAATATTTTTTTCACACAGTAGATTTCTGAAGCTAGGAATCTTACCCTGATGGATAATATCCTGCACTCTTGCTATCCAGCATAAACACAGGATACCAGGGTAGGAAGTAACATAGTCATACTCGTTACTTAGTTAAACTATCCTGAATTCTGGGCTGGTAAGTATTTAATCCTAGTGGTACATTAGATTTTAACAGAAAGTTGTATTTTGTAACAAGATTTGCTGTTAAAAACAATCAAATGGTGTACCAACCACATTTCCTATCATTTTAGTTAATATAAGTACTAATTTATAAGCCAAAAGTAAAGATTCTCAACATTTTTTATTTTTTTCTCTACTCACTTATTCACAAATATATAGTCAAGTTTAAGCCAATCAAGCATCATTACCTATTTGCAAATATACAGAATAATTTTATACTTTTAGAAGTAGATGTAAGCTAAGAATAACCTAAAAAAACATTGTTAACAATTGTTTTCGTTTTACAGCAGAACAATAATAGAGTGTCAATGATATCAAAGGAATCTAGGGCTATGTAGCTATGTAGTTAGGTAAAAAAAAGATTAAATTGATCCACCATTAACATTCTGTCCAAGACTTATCTTCTAACTTAGGAGTTGAACAGGAGTGTTCTTTACTATGCTTATATGTCTTGGCCGAGTGTACTTAGCAAGGCATCATGTTTATGATGTCCTTTTCTCAAAAGGCCAGTTTTATGCAACAAAAATCCGGTAAACTTAAAGCTGGCATAGGATGAGAATTATTTTTTTGATAAACGGTTAAGTAAATATCGGAGTGGTAGAACGAATGTACAATCAAGGTGCTGTTGAGGGTGCTGCCAATATAGAATCAGGTAGCCGCGTCTTCGTATACGAAGTGGTGGGTTTGCGTCAGAACAAAGAATCTGATCAAACGAACTACCCAATTCGTAAAAGTGGCAGTGTATTCATCAGAGTACCTTACAACCGCATGAATCAAGAAATGCGACGGATCACTCGTCTAGGCGGCAAAATTGTTAGTATTCAACCTGTATCGGTGCTAGAAGCAGCTAACGGTAAAGCTGCTGTAGCCAGTGCTGATAGTCAAGTCAGCCAGCCAGCCGCAGCAGTAGAAGCTAACAAGGAGGAGAATGGTAAAGCTACACCTGTTAATACCAGTAGCGAAGCTAAAGGTTTTGCTAAACCAACAGCTAAGGATAAAAAAAGCAATTCCATGACTCAAACAAAAGCCAAACACGCTGATGTTCCTGTGAACACCTATCGTCCTAATGCTCCTTTTATCGGTAAAGTTATCTCTAATGAGCCGTTAGTCAAGGAAGGCGGTATTGGTCTTGTTCAACATATCAAGTTTGACTTAACAGGTAGTGACTTAAACTATTTAGAAGGTCAAAGTATTGGCATTATTCCTCCTGGTGTAGACAAAAAAGGTAAACCTGAAAAACTCAGACTCTATTCCATTGCTTCCACCCGTCATGGCGATGATTTAGACGACAAAACAGTTTCACTCTGTGTTCGTCAATTAGAATATAAGCACCCAGAAAGTGGTGAAACAGTATATGGTGTTTGCTCCACCTATCTCACCCAAATCAAACCCGGTGATGAAGTTAAAATCACAGGGCCAGTGGGTAAGGAAATGCTCTTACCCGAAGATCCTGACGCTAATGTAATTATGTTGGCAACAGGTACAGGTATTGCACCTATGCGTACCTATCTATGGCGGATGTTCAAGGATGAAGAAAGAGCAGCTAACCCAGAATATCAATTCCAAGGTTTTGCTTGGTTACTATTTGGTGTACCCAAGACTGAAAACATTCTCTATAAAGAGGAGTTGGAAGCTATGCAGGCTAAATATCCTGACAACTTCCGTCTCTCCTACGCTATCAGCCGGGAACAGCAAAATCCCCAAGGTGGCAGAATGTACATCCAGGATCGTGTAGCAGAACACGCTGACGAACTGTGGCAATTGATTAAAAATGAAAAAACCCATACTTACATTTGTGGTTTACGTGGTATGGAAGGTGGAATTGATGAAGCCTTGAGTGCTGCTGCTGCTAAAGAAGGTGTAACTTGGAGTGATTATCAAAAAGGCATGAAAAAAGCAGGCCGCTGGCACGTAGAAACATACTAATTTGCTTACGGGTCATTAGGTCATTAGTTTTGAATTCTAGGCTCTAAATTTGTAGGTAGGGAAATGCCCTGCCTACAATTGTTTTGTATGTATAGTTTGGGTGCAAAATCTGTGGGTGTTAAATTAGGAATATTAGGATTAGGTACGGTGGGAACGGGTACTGTACAACTGTTGCAAGACAAAATAGACCGTCACCCACTGTTACAAGAAATAGAAATATATCGCGTTGGTGTGCGATCGCCAAATAAACCTCGTCAAGTAGAACTACCTGCTGGAGTAGTAACTACAGATTTAGAAGCAATAGTCAATGATCCAGCAATAGATATCATTGTTGAGGTGATGGGAGGTTTAGAACCAACGCGATCGCTCATTCTCACCGCTATTAAAAATGGTAAACACGTAGTTACTGCTAACAAAGCCGTCATCTCCCGATTTGGGGCAGAAATATTTACTGCTGCCAACGCAGCCGGGGTATATGTAATGTTAGAAGCCTCCGTTGGTGGTGGTATTCCAGTTATTCAACCCCTCAAGCAGTCTCTGAGTGTTAACCAAATTCATGCAATTACAGGCATTGTTAACGGTACAACTAATTACATCCTCACGCGGATGCAAACGGAAGGTAGCGACTTTGATGATGTTCTGGCTGATGCCCAAAGCTTGGGTTATGCTGAGGCTGACCCAACTGCCGATGTTGATGGTTTAGATGCAGCTGATAAAATTGCCATTCTCGCATCTTTAGGTTTTGGAGGACGAATTAACTTAGCAGATGTATATTGTGAAGGAATTCGCCAAGTTAGTAAAACAGATATTGCCTACGCTACTAAGCTGGGATTTGTAATTAAATTACTAGCGATCGCTAAAGGACAAAACCATGATCGTTCTCAACTATCAGTTAGAGTTCATCCGACTCTAGTACCTCAAAGTCATCCTCTAGCTACAATTAACGGTGTTTATAATGCCATCTTGGTTGAAGGTGAACCCATAGGACAAGTCATGTTTTTTGGACCCGGTGCTGGTGCTGGCGCTACCGCTAGTGCAGTCTGCTCAGATATTTTAAATTTAGTAGCAACTCTCAAAACTGATACCTCCAAAGCACATCCCCTATTAGCCTGTAGCCATCAGCATTACTGCCAGATAAGTCCGATTTCTGAACTTGTTAGTCGTTTTTATACTCGCTTTTTAACCAAAGATCAATCGGGTGTGATTGGTAAACTGGGGACTATTTTCGGCAAATACGATGTCAGCTTAGAGTCAGTCGTTCAAACTGGTTTTCAAGAACAATTAGCAGAAATTGTGGTTGTTACCCACGATGTCAAAGAAGGTGATTTTAGAAAAGCTTTAGCAGAAATTAAAAATCTGGCAGCAATAGATAGTATTCCTAGTATTTTACGCGTGCTTTAAGGAGCAGGAAGTTGGGGAGTTGGGGAGGACAATGGAATTAATTCTGACCCCTGTACGGGTTTAGCAGTGCTAAACCCCTACTCACTCCTAACTCCTGAAATCTCTAAGATTCTGAGTTCTCTTTACCAACCACCTGTGATTTGAGAGTAGTAATTTCACTGGTTAACTCTTGACGAGTTGAAGCCTTGAGTAAATAGCGATAAATAAACCAAGCAGAATAACCAATGCCAATCAACTCAAAAGTAGGTGCTACCAAAGGAATATCATTGAGAGAATCTAGTACGGATAACAGTACCTTAACAGCAACAATTGATGTCACTACCAAACCAACACTAACTAAAGGTTGTTTGTACTTATTGAAAAAGTTACCCGCATAATCAGGTAATGTACCTAAAAAACCAGAGACTTGCTGCCCATATTTGAGCCATTGTTCTTGAGACTGCAATGGAGGCTGAAGTTTAGTAATACTTCCAGTTTGGGTGTTGATATCTGGGATTGTAGTCTCTTTTGATTTGGTTTCTGTATATTCTGGTTCTTGCATTTTTACTTCCATAATTTTGACAGTCGAGTTTTCTTAATTTGCACAACTCTGAACACAAGGCTGTTGAGTAGACAATAGACTCTTGTATCCGCATAATTAGGTTTAGGTTTAAAAAGGCTTTTAGTGTCTTATCACCATAAAATCCTCTTGTTTCCACTGCATCAACTATAGGGTAGAAATTCAGTAGGAGGATAGAAGTCAAAAGGCAACATAATTGCTTAAAATTACCATACCGAGTTTTTTACGTGCAATTTCACGGAAATACTCAATGTGTAATTACTCCAATTATCCCATGCTGCCTTACTTGCTAATCATCGTACTCATCCAAACACAAATTATGCAAAAATTAGTCCACCTCTGATAATCAAAAGTCTAAATGCTGATTTTATCTGATATTAAAGCTATCTTCAGTCTCATTGGTTAATTAACTGATTCACTTTGCTATTAATATGTCATCATTTTCATAGATTTGTGCATGGATACTAGACATTAAAATAATTTTATGATACTGGTCTGGGCTGGAAAAAGCTAAAAAATAATAAGTTTTATTACTATTTAAGGCTGTTAATTTTTCTTGGTTACACTGACTAAAAGGGAAAGATTATAACTATAAGTCAATCCTATCTGCTATTTAATAGACATTTACTCAAGTTATAAAAGAGAGTAAAGTTCAGTTTAAACAGGTAATTAGCGATTATAAACGCTAAAATAATTGGTGATATTTGTGGGAGGGCAAAAAAATTGCTGGCATACCAGATCAACAGCCAACCCTGGTTGACAAAAGTTGGGAAAGCAAAAAAGTGTCAACTCAAGAGCCAAAAATAGATGAACTCCCAACCATAGAATTTCCCTCTCGTGGGAAACTGAAAGCGAGTTCATGGCGTATTCACCAAAAAATTGGGTATGGCTACTTTGTCGCCATTGCAATTGGCTTTTTTGGTTCTCTGACAGGATTGGTACTGGCGAACTACTATCGAGGCAGAGAAGTCAGGCAATTTAATCAAGCCAACTATCAAGAACAGCTATTAAATAACTATAAAGATGCGGTAATTGAAACAAAATTGCATAGTTCTAGCTTAGTTGCTGTGCTGGATGATGCACAAAAGTTAGAGAGAAAAAAAACTGAGTTGCTTAATGCTTTTGCCGAAGCCCAAAAATTGGAACCTAAAATTACAGAGTATATTGACAGCAGTCCACAGACACTAGCAGCGAATAGTGCTACTTTACAAACTCTGTTATTTGATTATTCTTTTTACTTAAAAACATATATCCAAGATATAAAAACTATCTTAGAAAGGCTTGAGAATAGGGATATACAGCCAGAAACAGTGACTGTAGTCCGGGAACAGTTACTTGTACTTATGGGTAGTCATACAGTTGAAGAGTTAGATAATTTATCAAATAAGCTAACCAGAATTTTACGTAATGCTCAAGTTCAAGAACAGGATCGAAGAACTGATGTAGAGCAAGCGCGATTTGTAGAAAGGACAATAGTTATAGCTAGTATGTTATTATCGGTAGCTATTGCTGCTGTCATGGCTTGGCGTACCAGTCGAGCGATCGCTGAACCCGTAATTACCGTTACTCAAGTAGCTGAACAAGTAGCCAGAAAATCTAATTTTGATTTACGCGCTCCTGTCATCACCGATGATGAAATCGGACTGTTAGCTAAATCTTTAAATCGCTTAATTGAGAGAGTGTCTGAACGCACCAAACAACTACAACAAGCCAAAGAATTAGCAGAAGCAGCCAGCAAAGCTAAAAGCCAATTTTTAGCTAATGTCAGCCACGAATTACGAACACCATTAAATGCAGTTATAGGATTAAGTCAACTGTTGCAGGATGATGCTGTTGATCTGGGTGCAGATGCAGATTTTATTACTGATTTAGAAACTATTAATTCTGCCGGTAGACATTTGCTAGAACTGATCAACGATATTCTTGATTTATCAAAAATTGAAGCTGGGAAAATGACACTTTACCCAGAAATATTTGACATCATGAATTTGATTAATAATGTTGTACTGACAGTTAAGCCAGCCATGGAAAAAAATGGCAACAATCTCATCTTAGACTGTGACGAAAATTTAGGAACAATGTATGCCGACCAAACGAGAATGCGACAAGTATTATTAAACCTACTCAGTAATGCAGCTAAATTCACTAGCAACGGTAGAGTGACATTAACAGTCAGACAAGAAAAAAGCAACATCATTAAAAAAGCTCCTTTTGGTATAATCAATTTTATAGTTACTGATACAGGAATTGGAATGTCACCAACTCAGCAACAGAAACTATTTCAACCTTTTACTCAAGGAGACAATTCAACTACCAAAAAATATGGTGGTACAGGTTTAGGTTTAGCTATCAGCCGTCATTTTTGTCAAATGATGGGAGGTGAAATAATAGTTGATAGTCAACTTGGTGTGGGTTCTACTTTTAGAGTCAGCTTACCATTAACAGTACAGGGATAAAATTAAACATAGATTAATATCACCTTTTTAATTTTTTAATACCACTATTTTCAGATAAAATGGCGATCGCCAGCATTTATACTGCAAATTATATCAAGTAAATATAAAAATTCTGCTTTCACACACCCATGACCACAAATACTGATTTTCTTAGCCATCTCAACCCCAATCAACGCCAAGCGGTAGAACACTACTGTGGACCATTATTAGTAGTAGCTGGTGCTGGTTCTGGTAAAACTCGTGCGCTTACTTACCGAATTGCTAATTTAATTCTCCAACATCGTGTTGACCCAGAAAATATTTTAGCAGTAACATTTACCAATAAAGCTGCACGGGAGATGAAAGAAAGGATTCAAAGATTATTTTCTGAACAATTAGCAATTAGAGAATACAATAAAAAATTTGATCTGTTACCAGAATACGAACAAACCCAAATCAGATCAAAAGTTTACCGCACCTACATCAAAAATATGTGGTGTGGAACTTTTCACAGTCTTTTTTCTCGCATTCTCAGATTTGATATTGAAAAATATCAAGATGAAAAAGGCAGACGTTGGAATAAAAATTTTTCGATTTTTGATGAATCTGATGTCCAGAGTTTAATTAAAGAAATAGTTACAAAAGAATTTAATTTAGATAGTAAAAAATTTGATCCTAAATCTGTTCGTTATGCTATCAGTAATGCCAAAAATCAAGGCTTTTCCCCTCAAGAATTTGAGCGAGAACAACCTAATTATCGTGGACGGGTAATTGCAGAGGTTTATAGTCGTTATCAAGATAAACTTGCACAAAATAACGCCTTAGATTTTGATGATCTAATTCTGATACCTACAAGATTATTTCAGCAAAATGAACAAGTTTTAGGTTATTGGCATCGCAAATTTTGTCATGTTTTAGTAGATGAATACCAAGATACAAACCGCACCCAATATAATTTAATTCAACTTCTAGTTACCAATGGAGAAACCAGAAGCAATGAATGGAAATGGCAAAATCGCTCAGTGTTTGTTGTGGGTGATGCAGATCAATCAATTTATAGTTTTAGAATGGCAGACTTTACCATCTTGTTGGAATTTCAAGATAATTTTGGAGATGGTTTAGAAGATGATGATACGAGAACAATGGTGAAGTTAGAAGAAAATTATCGCTCTTGTGAAAACATTCTGCAAGCGGCTAATGAACTAATTGAAAATAATACCCAACGCATTGATAAAATTCTCAAAGCTACAAGAGATCCGGGAGAGGCAATTGATTGTTATAAAGCTGATGATGAAATAGCAGAAGCAGAGTTTGTCATTAATCAAATTCGGACTTTAGAATATCAAAATCCGGAAGTAAATTGGGGTAATTTTGCGATTCTTTATCGCACTAATGCCCAATCTCGACCTTTTGAAGAATTATTAGTAAAATATCAAATTCCTTATACAGTTGTTGGGGGAATGAAGTTTTATGACCGCAAAGAAATTAAAGATGTGGTTGGTTATTTAAGAGCGATAAATAATCCCGCTGATACAGTCAGTTTATTGAGAATTATTAATACACCCCGACGAGGAATTGGCAAAGCAACTATAGATTCTTTAATGAATGCTTCCATGCAATTGGGAACGACATTTTGGGAAATTATCAGTGATGAAACTTCAGTAAATACATTAGCAGGACGTTCAGCAAAATCTGTAAATGGGTTTGCGAAAACCATTCAAAAATGGCAAGAACAAATTACCAAAATTCCAGGTTCTGAAATATTGCAAGGAATTTTAGAAGATTCTGGTTATATCCAAGATTTGCAAGAACAGGGGACAGATGAAGCTGATAATAGAATTAGTAACGTCAATGAATTGAATAATGCCATTTTGCAATTTCAAGAAGAAAACGAAGGTGAAGATATTTCCTTACAAGCATTTTTACAAAGTGCAGCATTAAGTTCTGATTTAGATAACTTAAAAGAAGGACAAACAGCGGTTTCCTTAATGACCTTGCACGCTTCCAAAGGTTTAGAATTTCCGGTAGTATTTTTAGTAGGATTAGAACAGGGACTTTTTCCTGGTTATCGTTCCTTACAAGATGCAGCATCTTTAGAAGAAGAAAGAAGATTATGTTATGTGGGGATAACTCGCGCCCAGGAAAGGTTATACTTATCCCATGCTAGGGAAAGAAGATTGTATGGTTCTAGAGAACCTGCTATGCGATCGCAATTCCTGGATGAAATACCAGCAGAATTATTAACAACTAAACAAAAAACAACCCGCACTTATACCAAAGTTCCATCAGCAAAAACCCAACAACAAGATACATCTCAAACTTGGCAAGTTGGGGAAAAAGTATTACATAAAAGCTTTGGAATTGGGGAAATTACCCATGTTTTTGGCAATGGAAATAAAACTTCTGTAGCGATCAAATTTGCTAGTTTAGGTCAAAAAATTATTGATCCTAGAGTAGCTAAGTTGCAGAAAATGGATTGAAGTTGAGGGAGTAACAAAGAAGCTAAAATTTAGACTGAGTTTAGGTTATCGGGGTTTTTCATCCTAGGTTGGGTTAAGTAAAGCGCAACCCAACAATACAATAAATTTCAGCATATTGGAAATGTTGGGTTTCCTTCCGTCAACCCAACCTACATCTATTCATTCAGATATTGTTTTGTTTTTTCCTACTAATGCTACTTACTGGGTAAATAGGAAAATACAAGCTGCGAATCTAATCATAAATATATTCTGTATAAACACTTGTCAGTATATTCAAGTATTTTGCAAAAAGGCATACACATACTACACAATATAGATGTGTAACAATATTTGACAACTCTAAATGTTTACGAAAAATTCATCATTTCTTTTCATTATGCAGAAAGGGTAAAAAAGATTAAAAACCTTGAAAAATCAAAATTATACCTATATATACCCGCCTATTTAAAAAGCCCTAATTTGAATTTAATGTGTTTTTTTAGTAAAAATACTGAAGAAGTATGAGAATTGATGAGTTTTTTATGTCACAATAGATAGCTGTATATCAATAAAAAAGTCAAGCTCATAGCTAAATAACTGTAGTCAGTACAACCAATAAAAATACAGTGTTATATATTAATTTTAAATACCCTAATTTTTGCGGAGTCGGCCAATGACTCAAAGCCAAGCTACCCAAAATTTGCCCATGAGTAACTTCTCTACCCTGGTTGAACTACTGCGCTGGCGTGCTACCAATGAAACTGATAAGCTTGCTTACACATTCCTGGTAGACGGGAAAAAAGAAGGAACAAGCTTGAATTATGGAGAACTAGATTGTCAAGCCCGTGCTATTGGTGCATGGTTACAAAAACATAATACCAAAGGACAAAGAGCATTATTACTTTATCCCCAGGGAATAGAAGTTTTAGCTGCTTTCTTGGGTTGTCTCTATGCAGGGGTAATCGCTATCCCAGTTCCCCCACCGGATGCGGGTAGATTAAAACGAGCATTACCTAGATTGCGGGCAATTGTTAAAGATGCTAATGCTACCGTTGCCTTCACTAATCGTAACTTTCTAGAAATTCTGCAAGGGGAAGATGCAGATTTCCCAGAATTTAAAGAAATGACATGGATAGCTACCGAAGATGTTGATTTAGAATTAGCAGATCAGTGGCAAGATCCGCAAATTAGTGCCGATAGTTTGGCATATTTGCAATATACATCTGGTTCTACATCCACACCGAAAGGGGTGATGATTAGCCATCACAATATTATTCACCATTGTAGTTATCTGCAAAAAGCCTGTGGTTATGATACTGACAGTGTTTCCATCACTTGGATGCCCTATTTTCACGATTATGGCTTAGTGGAAGGAATGACAGTACCACTGTACAACGGTCATCCCTGTTATATTATGTCCCCTCTGGCCTTTATTAAACGGCCGCTGCGCTGGTTGCAAGCGATTCAACGTTATCGGGGTACTCACTCTCAAGCACCTAACTTTGCCTATGAATTGTGTGTGAGTCGTGTTACCGATGAACAAGTAGCCAGTTTAGATTTAAGTAGTTGGCAAGCCGCAGGAAATGCCGCAGAACCCATTAACCCTAGAGTTTTAGAAGAATTTTATACAAAATTTGCTCCTGCTGGTTTTCAGTGGGAAACCTTCGCACCAGCCTATGGTTTAGCAGAAGATACATTATTAGTATCCACCAGTCCCAAGCACACAGCACCGGTACTTTGTCTGGTGAAAACCTCAGAAATAGAGAAAAACAAAATAGTTGAGGCTGATGGTTGGGGTGATGGTGTTCGCGCTATTCCTGGTTGTGGACAACTGGTTTGTGACACGAAAGTGGCCATAGTTGATCCTGATACTTTGAAACGTTGTTCACCTGATCAAGTGGGGGAAGTTTGGGTATGTGATCCTAGTGTGGCTGGTGGTTATTGGCAGCGTCCAGAGGAAAGCGAAAGCACCTTCCGTGCCTACACTGCGGATACTAAAGAAGGGCCATTTCTGAGGACTGGGGATTTAGGATTTATGCGTGGTGGTGAGTTATTTATCGCCGGACGGATCAAAGATTTGATTATTATTCGTGGTACTAATCATTATCCCCAGGATATCGAGTGGACTATACAACAAGTTCATCCTTGCTTGCGTCCTGACTACGGTGCAGCCTTTTCTATCAATGCGAATGGAGAGGAAAAACTGGTAGTTGTGCAGGAAGTAAAACGCAATCCCGAAGAATATCAAACCGAGGAAGTGATTACTAATATTCGTCAGGCGATCGCCGAAATTCATGAACTACAAGTTTATGCTGTAGTCTTAGCTAAACCTGGTAATATCCTCAAAACCTCCAGCGGTAAAATCCAACGTCGCGCTTGTAAAGCCAGTTTCCTCTCAGCAGAGTTGGAAGTCTTAGCAGACTGGAGTGAAAACCCTAAGTATAGCAACCACTACCGGGAACTATCCAAAGAGGTAGATAGCTTATTAGATCAAGTGCAAGTTAATCATTAAGGGAAACATTATGCAGCAACTCAAACAGTTTTGGGTCGCCGAAGCACTAGAAAAGGATTTAGGCGATCCTGGTAATCCAAATAGTATGATGTCCTTCAAACAGGTCATGGATCTGGATGAGAAGGAAGAATTTCCCGATGAAATTATAGACTGGCTATATAACTGGAAACTCCAACATTACTACATTCCCACAGAATGCGGTGGTGAATTTACGGGCTTTGACGAGTTTATCTCCTTTGTCCGCGTACTTTCCCGACGAGATCAAACCGCAGGGATAGCTTTTACTACCATGTTTTGGTCATACCTGGTGTGGATGGCGGGAACAGAGGAGCAAAAACAAAACCTAGCCAGCTTTATGAAGGATAACAATGGCACAATGTGCCTGGCTTATTCGGAAAAAGCCCACGGTAGTGATTTGTTAGGTGGAGATATGAAAGCCACTAAGGTAGAAGGTGGTTATCTCATGACCGGGGAAAAATGGCCAATTAACCGCGCTACCCGTTCTGGAGTGTCCTTTGTCCTGGCTCAAACCGACCCAGCCGGGGGCCCCCGTAGCCTATCCCTGTTCATGGTGGAAAAGAGCAAAATTGACCCAGCTAAATATAGTAATCTGCCCAAAATCCTCACTCATGGCATTCGCGGATCAGATATGAGCGGTATCAAATTTGATCACTGCTTTATTCCTGATGCGATGCGGTTGGGGGCAGAAGGTACAGGTTTAGAACTGGCTTTAAAGGGTTTTCAAATTACCAGGGCTTTATGTGCTGCTTTTTCCCAAGGTGCGGCTGACACGGCTTTGCGGACTACCTTGAAATTTGCATTAGGTCGCAAATTATACGGTAAAACAGTCTTTGATATGCCCCAACCCCGGCGTACCCTTACCGATGCGTTTTTAGATATTTTGATTTGTGACTGTTGTACCTATGGTGTGGGGCGTGGTTTTAGTACCGTTCCTGAACAAATCAGCGCCTGGTCAGCAGTGGTGAAATATTTTGTTACTACTACCTTAGAAACAGTTGTAAACAATGTCTCCGTGGTTTTGGGTTCGCGTTTTTATATGCGGGAAGCACACGACTGGGGTATTTTCCAGAAGGTGCTAAGGGATAATGCCATTATTAGTATGTTTGATGGTAGTAGTATTGTTAACCTGCACGCCCTGTTATTACAGCTAAGGCAGTTAACTAAATCTCGCGCTAGAAATGCTGGAAAGAATCTAGAAGCCCTGTCAACAAGATTATCTACCACTTTTGACCTGACACAGACTTTACCAGCCTTTGATGGTAAAAAACTAGAGTTAGTGAATCGGGGTGGAGATGATGTATTGCAAGGTCTGGAATTAGCGATCGCCTCCTTGGAGAAGTTAAAAAGTGACTCTAACTTGAATCCAGATACTCTTTATCAAATCATCACCTTTACGGAGATAATGCGAGAAGAATTAAACAGTCTGGATGTGGAAATCACAGAGTCAACCTTCCAGTTTGGCCATGAACAAGAACCAGAATTTTTTGACATGGCCAGAAAATACTGTGTATTGCACGCTGCGGCTGCTTGTGTGTATACATGGATTTATAACCGTAATCATCTAGGAGAATTTTTTGCTAATGGCGAGTGGTTAGCATTGAGCTTACGTAGGCTAATGTTAAACTTAAAACCAGCTAAGGCATTACCTGGAAGAATAGATGATAGTGGTGTCACCCAAGAAATGATTCGTTTATATAACGAAGACAGAATGTTTTCCATCGTTCCTTTCCAACTAGCAAAATCTCAACTAGAGGAAACCAGCACCGATGCAAGTCCAAAACTCCAACTCCAAACCTAATACTATGAACTCTGTAGATACTATTCAAAGTTGGTTAGTTAACCAAATTGCGACACAGTTAAAAATCGGTCCAGAAACTATTAAAGTTACTGAACCTTTAACTCGCTATGGTTTAGATTCCATTGACTCTGTAACCATCGTCGGTGATATGGAAGACTGGTTAGATGCAGAATTACCTTCTACCTTACTTTGGGACTATCCAACCATTGCCAAAGCTGCTCAATATTTAGTGGATGAAGTGGGTGTGTCTCCTGAAGAAACCGCTACTCCCCAACCAGCAGCAGCAAGTCAAGCAAAAGCAGAAGCACCCGCAGGTAAAGGTTGGGGTGGACTTTGGAACAAGATTAGTGGTAGCTAATATTGGTGATTGGTGATTGGTGATTGGTGATTGGTGATTGGTGATTGGGAAGATATACTACCTATTACCCATTACCCATTACCTATTACCTAATATTTCACAGGTTGGAGGGGTGGTGAATTGAATTTTTCGGAATTTTCGTTTTGGTGGGTACTGCTGCTATTTTGCATCCCTTTTTTTACAGTCCGCTATATTGCTAAGTCTTTAAACCTGTGGAGAGATATTTTCGACACTGTTGGCTTGGCCGCAATGTCGTTATTTTTATTTCTCAACGCCTCTAAATCTAGTTTTGCTATTTTTGTCTGTGAAATTATTTTCAACTACATCATGGTGTGGTGGATGTTGAAACAGGAACAGGCACAAGCTAAGTTAATAGCTACCTGCATTATAGTAGTTGATGTTGCTATTTTGGCCTATTTTAAATATCTCAACTTTTTTGTAGAAGATGTTTTAGGTTTAATTATTCCGGGATTAGCAGATAATTGGCAATCAAAAACTATTCCTGGGATGGGTTCAATTCCTCCAGGTTTGTCTTTTTACACCTTTCAAATGGTGGCATTTGTAGTTGATTCCTACAAAAGTAAAAGAGCGAGAAAAAAACCACTTGCTGCTTTAGATTATGTTAACTTTGCGGCATTTTTCCCCCAAGTTGTAGCTGGGCCAATTGAACGGAGAGCGGATTTATTTCCTCAGATTGAAAACTTCAGATTTAAGTTGACGTTTGATAACTTTGAGGCTGGTTTTCGCTGGTTATCTCTGGGACTTTTTATGAAGTTTGTTCTAGCGGATAATATTTCCCCTTATATCAAATTAGATCAAGTAGATAATCCTTGGTTAGTTTGGTTTTTTGCGTTTTTATTTACATTACAAATTTATTTTGATTTTGGTGGTTATAGTTTTATCGCTTTGGGTTTAGCAAAGTTTTTAGGTGTGAAATTAAGCCTCAATTTCCTTGCTCCTTATACTTCCCAGAGTATTAACGAGTTTTGGCGAAGATGGCACGTTACCCTGAGTACCTGGTTTAGAGACTATGTTTTTATTCCTTTAATGGGTAAAAATATGAAACTCGCACCATTATATCTTTTTATCACATTTACACTTTCTGGCTTTTGGCATGGGGCAGCCTGGAATTTTATTTTGTGGGGTGCTTATCACGGTTTACTACTGTTAGTTATACGTTATGTTGGACGACCATTTTACCAAATTATTGGCAAACAAAAACTGTTAATGCCTCAATTTATTTCCTGGGCTTTAACTTTTGGATCTGTGATTTTAGGATGTTTGTTTTTTATGGAAACAAATACACGTCGTTTAGTTGAAAAGTTGATAGTTTTAATAACTCCTTGGAATTATTCTTTATCAAATTTAGGGGAAGCTTTAACATTTTTTAATGACAATGGAGCAGTAGCTTTAGTAATAACTTTGGTTTTTTCTGTAGGACTTTTATTCATGGAACAATTAGGAGTATGGCGCGAGGGTGAAACAGAATATGATTTATTAGTTACCCCTTGGATGTCAAGAATTTTGTTAGTCTTGACTATTTTGTTTGCTGCTAATGCACCTTCTCCCTTTATTTACTTTGAATTTTAGTTATTAGTTATTGGTTATTGGTTATTGGTTAATTTTTTTTACTCTTACCTTTTACCTCTTACCTTCTTACTGTCACCTATGATGAACAAATTTGTAAAACTTTTAAGTTGGTTTGCGATCGCTGGTGTAACCTGGAGTGTTGGTTATGTTTACAATGCTCGTTATGGTGGTGAACTTAGCTGGTTACGGATGATGTATGAACAAAAAATGGCTGTTGCTAAAGAAGTACAAGCACCCAAACGGATTTTAATAGTCGGTGGTTCTGGCGCTCATTACACCGTTGATGCCAAACTGATGCAGGAACAATTAAATATTCCTACTATCAATATTGCTACCGATGGACCAGTGGGTTTAGATGTGATTTTACCTAGCATTCTTGATGTGATCAAAAAAGGTGATATTGTTTTACTAATTCCTGAATATTTATTGTTGTTAGATCAGGACGGTTTTGGCGATCGCTCTGGGCAATTTGGTGCAGCTATTGGTAAACCCGGTTTAGGAAATATACCCCCTAAACAACTCGCTCAAGATTTAATGTTATTAGGAATTCCCACCCTCCGCGCTGCGACAAAATCATCTTTAGATGTGATTGAAAAAGGACATTTAACAGGTTACTATTCTGATCCAGTTACAGAAAATGGTGATCCGACAGTGATGAAAAAAAGGACAAAAAGTGAATGGTGGTCATTAAAAATTAATGATAGTGTTTCTGATCACGCTTTGCAGCGAATTCAAAAATTTAAACAGGAAGTAGAAGCAAAAGAAGCAACTTTAGTTTTAGGACTTTCTTGGATTTATGGCAGCACTGATCCGAAAACTATGAATAATATTCGTGTTACAGCAGCAGAATTAGAAAAAATTGCTCCCGTACTTTATGACCAAAAAAGTTTAAATGTAAAGACAGATTCGAGTTTGTTTGCTGATACTCACTATCATCTTAATCCTGATGGTCGTCGTACTCGCACAAGCGAACTTGTTAAACAGTTTAAGGCTGCAAATATCAAATAAAATTTTGATTTTATTTCGTGCAATCTCCGTCAGGAGATCCCGCAGGGTAGTAGCAAAGGAGTAAATTATGAATTATCAAATATGAGTTATATAGATGAACATGAATAATTTGCTTAGTAATAGGAATCGGAAAAATAAGAATACTACTAATTATAATAGGCGGATTTGTGTTTTGGGTGGTGGGTTTGGTGGTTTATACACTGCTTTAGAATTGTGTAAATTTGCTCAATTTCATCATTCTAATTATGAGATTATTTTAATTGAGAAAAAAGAACGTTTTTTATTTACTCCTTTGCTTTATGAGGTGGTGACGGGAGAGTTATTAGATTGGGAAGTTGCACCAAGTTATCAAAAGTTGCTTGCAGATAGTCCGGTTAAATTTTATCAGGCAGAAATTGAAAATGTTGATTTAGAGCAAAAATTGATAAATTTGGAAAATGGAGAAATACTAAATTATGATTATTTAGTGTTAGCTGTTGGTAAAGAAACTAGATTAGATATACTCCCTGGTGCAGCAGAATACGCGCAGACTTTTAGAAGTTTGGCAGATGCAGAAAGGTTAAAAGAAAAGTTAATAATTTTAGAAACTTCTGATATTTCAATCATTAAAATAGCAGTTGCTGGTGCGGGTCCCAATGGGGTAGAAATAGCTTGTAAATTAGCAGATAGATTAGGAAAAAAAGGAGAAATTCACTTAATTGATCGGGGAAATGAAATCTTAAAAACTTTACCTAAAAGTTGTCAAACTGCATCTTATAGAGCTTTATTAAAAAGAAATGTACAAATACATTTGCATACTTCTTTAGAAAGAATTAAAGCTGATGAAATTATTATCAATTATCAAGGTAAAACCGAGAGATTATCAACAGATTTAGTTTTGTGGACAGGAGGAAATCAATCAATACAATGGGTAAAAGAACTAAGTTGTCAGCATAATCAATATGGGCAATTAATAGCGACTCCAACTTTACAAATAGCAGAATATCCTGAAGTATTTGTATTAGGAGACTTAGCGGAAATTAGAGATAAAAAAGGTAAAATATCGCCAACAACAGCCCAAGCCGCATTTCAACAAGCACCCCGTGCAGCTAAAAATATTTGGGCAAAAATTACAGGTAAGAAATTAAAATCATTTAGCTACCTACATTTAGGAGAAATGTTAACTTTAGGTGTTAAGAATGCTGTAGTTTTTAGCTTTGGAATTACTCTAGATGGTAAATTAGCTGGCATCATTCGTAGAGGAGTATATATTCAACGTTTACCAACCTTAAAACACAAACTTCAAGTAGCTAAAAGATGGATATTTGGGGGTAAAAAAAATAAATGCTCACGCAAAGACGCAAAGACGCAAAGAGAATAAGAGTTTATTAAAAAATAATTTATGGTTACTCAACAAGAAACATTAAAAAAACCCTGGGGAAAAATATTAGATACCATTATAGGATTAGATTTGCGATCGCTCGCTGCTTTTCGTATCGGTATTTCCATTATCATTTTAGTTGATTTATTTACTCGGTTTCAAGACTTAACCGCACATTATACAGATTATGGTGTACTTCCCCGCACTCTCCTATCAGAAGTAGCAAAAACTGGACATTGGTCATTACACGCTATTAGTGGTGAGCCAATTTTTCAGATTTTATTATTTGCGCTGGCAGCGTTTTTTGCATTGCAAATGTTAGTCGCTTATCGCACCAGATTTGCTACCATTGCATCTTGGATATTGTTGATATCCATGCACAACCGCAACCCAACTTTAATTTTTGCGGCGGATGATGTGTTACGTGCGCTCATGTTTTGGGCAATGTTTTTACCTTGGGGCGCTCGTTATTCTTTAGATAGTGCATTAAATACTTCTCAACTTCAATCACCGATTACATTTGCTTCCGGTGCAACTTTCGCACTAATGTGTCAGCAATGTTTTATCTATATTTTCTCAGCCGCAATTAAAACTAAAAGTGAAATTTGGACTGATGGCAGTGCGGTTTATTATGCTTTAAGTTATGACCAATATGTTACTCATTTGGGACATTTTCTCCTGAACTTTCAGCCAATTTTAAACGTCTTTACCCAAATTACTTTAGTGCTGGAATGGGTAGGCCCATTATTAATTTTCATTCCTTTTAAAAATCACATTTTCAAAACCATTGCTGTTTTTACATTTATCGGTTTGCATTTGGGATTTAGTTTAACATTAAATATTGGCATTTTTCCCTTTTTGAGTACCTTTAGTTGGTTAGCTTTTCTCCCTAGTGAATTTTGGGATGGTTTAGAAAAGCGTTTGCAAACTCCCGCACGTCAAGGTTTAACAATTTACTTTGATGCTGACTGTGGTTTCTGCAAAAAAGTAGTTCATATCTTACGAACACTGTTAATTTTACCAGGAACACCATTATTAATGGCGCAAGATTATCCAGATGTTTATGAGGATATGGAAAAACATAATTCTTGGGTAATTCAAGACTATCAAGGAGGACGACATTTCAAGTTTAAAGGTATTATTTATGTCGTCAGTTTATCCCCAATTTTTAAATTTTTAGTACCGTTATTAAAATGGCAACCAATCATGGCAGCGGGGACAAAATTCTATGAAGCAGTTGCTAATAATCGTAAGTTTGCAGGTAATTTGACTAAACCTTTTAAATTCCATTCTTTAGAGGTACGTAAATCCAAAGTTTTAAATATTTTGGCATTAATACTACTGTTGTACGCTTTTGTTTGGAATATTCAAAGTTACGCTCCTGATTTATTCAAGCGGAAAATATGGCAGCAAACCGCAATTATGGGACGCATAACTAGAGTTGATCAATCTTGGAGTATTTTTGCACCAGCACCCCCTAGAGATGACGGATGGCACGTTGTTCCTGGAAAGTTAGAAAATGGTAATGAAGTGGATATTTTCCGCTTTGGAAATACTGTGAATTGGGATAAACCCAGCTTAGGAGTGAGAAGTAAAATCTACCGAAATATGCAATGGCGTACTTATTTTATTAACCTCAATCGTGCCATAGGTAAAAAGCTTTATCCAGCTTATGGAAAATATGTTTGTAGTGCGTGGAATAGTAAACATCAAGATAGTGAAAAATTAACTAAATTCGATGTTTATTTTATGGATGAAATAACAGTACCACCAGGAGAAGAACAGACTGTAAAGAAAAAGTTGATTTTGGAACAGTCTTGTAATGAATAATTAGTCTGACTGGGAATTAATTCCCAGTTAACATTTAACAATTGTCAGGGAATAAATTCCCTGTCTAAAAGCTAAAGTCGGTTTTAACCGACTACAAGAATTTTATAGTAGTTAATAAATCAAACATCCTGGATATCCTGATTCAGACAATTTCATATTTCTTATTAATACCAAATTCATGTTACAATAAGATTATTTATTAACGATGATATTAATTCCGGTTTACCCAAATAATACTAAAATAAAAAACTTACAATTTACAAACCTACAGAAATACGCTCATCACCTTTTTCCAAAACCAGACGAAACCCACAAGATTGAACTATTTGTAAAAACTTACTAAAGTTAATATCATTTTGCTTCCCAGAGCAAATATCTTGAATAACAGCAGGAGAAAGACTAACTTCTTTAGCTAATTGTTCAACAGAAATATGATCATTTTCCATGATAGAAATTAACAATTCAGATAGTAAAAACTCCTGATATCCTGATGCAAACTTAGCTTGAAAATCATCATCTTGCATCATTCTATTAAAAGTTGATAACTGTTCATTCTTCTTCATAATATTTTCCTTCCTCATGACGTTGAATAAAATCATTCATATATTTGATAGCTTTTTCTTTTTGATTGTTTGGTAATTTTTGTGTTTTTTTCTGAAAAGCATTAGTGACAATAATTTTTTTACCAGTAAAAAAGAAACATAAAAATCTATCTGGTTGTGGTTTAAAAGCGTAAATCTTATCTCCTTCATTACGAAATTGTTCTTTATTACTTATTTTTCCAAAATCACCAATTCTTTTCACTAAAAATAAAAATTTTAATTGTTGTTGTTCGGATAGTTGATTAAAATACTCCAGAGCTTCACTTTCACTGTGTTCATCAAAATACCACTCTAACTGAAAAACTGAACCAACATAAATTATATACTCTTTACTCATAGCTCATGATTATAGCATATCTATTTACAAATTAACCAAAGTAACTCAAATAACATTTTATCAAATCAAAAATCCTGAAAATCATCAAATCCTGGACATCCTGATTCAGACAAAATCTTACATTGTTGGGTTTCCTATCGTCAACCCAACCCAACCTACTTTTATTATTTATTTCCGACAATTATCACAATGTCCACAACGCCAATTTTCAGCTTCTTTCCCAAACCCAAAAGTAGCTAACAAAAACTGCCAACGACACTTTTTCGTATGCAAATATTCTCTCATTTGTTTACCACCTTGCATCTGTTTATTTAACCCATTTCCCGACTTATTTAAAATTTGATAATTAAACGGGTCAATCCATTGTAATTGTCCACTACTATGCAATAAAGAAAGTGCCGTTGCACCATCAGGAAATTGTTTAATTACAGATGTTACCTCTCCCTGTTTTGGTAACTTCTTCACTAACATCTGTGCTTTCTGTTGTTGTTTCAACATCTGTTGTTCAAAAAACTGCTGTCTTTGTTTATCTTCCCCATCTAAAAACCCCGTCGGTTCACTAATTAAAGTCAAAGCTTCTGCTGGTTTTCCATCCCTTCCCGCACGTCCTATTTCCTGCACATATTCTGATAATAAATGTGGTGCATGAAAATGTATAATCCATCTGACATCAGCTTTATTAATTCCCATCCCAAACGCACAGGTACAAACCACAAACGGGATTTTTCCCCCTAACCAATTTGCTTCTACTGCACGTCTTTCTGTTGCACCTAAACCTGCATGATAACTAGCTGTTTTATAACCTATTTCTGTTAACCAAGCTGCTAATTCTTCACTATCTTTCCTAGTTCTCACATAAATCAAACCCGCCTGATTTTGATGTTTTTGAATAAACTTTAATAATTGTTGTTTTCTACCTTTTGGAGTCCAAGCAATACGTACTATAGGTTGTAAATTTGCTCGGTAAGGATTGAGCTTAAAACTATCAGGTTGTTGTAATTTTAGTACAGTAGAAATTATTTGTTGTGCTGAAGGATCTGCGGTTGCTGTAAAAGCTGCTATACTAATTTTAGTTCCCGCTGGTTTTGATTTTAATAAACCTGGACGTACAGCACCTAAACGCTGATAAGCAGGACGAAAAGTATCACCCCATTGAACTAAACAATGTGCTTCATCTAGGATAATTCCATTTATTTTTAATTCAGGGTTACATAACCTTTCCCAAACTGGAGGACTTAATAAATTTTCCGGTGATAAATATAATAATCTTAATTGTTGTTTTTCTAAAGCTTGCAAAGTTGCACGACGTTGAAATGAAGATAATTGACTGTGTAAAAGTGCTGCTTTTTGATTTTTTTGTTTGAGTTCTTCTACTTGGTTTTCCATCAGTGCTACCAAGGGAGAAACTACCAAAGTTAACCCAGTTTTTAATAGTGCAGGAAGTTGAAAACATATAGATTTTCCTCCTCCTGTCGGCATAATAACTAAAGCATCTTTTTGTGATAATAAACTATTAATTATTTCTCCTTGGGGTGGTCGAAAATCGTCATAACCCCAAACTTGTTTTAATGCAGTGCGAACTTCATTTAATGAAATATAATGGGGAATATTCATAGTATAACTCCTATGTCTATAAAGAAATATATTTCACCTAAGTTATTCAGGTTTGGTAAAAATTGTTAACATCACAAAACCTAATAAATAGTGATGTCCTAAACATAAAAGTCCTGCATCATTCCCTAATTTTTCCCGTTGTTCCTGACTGTAAAATTTAATTGCTGCTGGAGAATTAGCCATACATTTTAAAGGTGAGTTGTTAGCTACAATATCTACTAAATAGAATTTACTACCGGGAGAAAGTACCCGTTTTACTTCACTGATAACTTGTTCTGGGTGAGGATAATGTAAGAAACTAATAGTGTTAAAAACTGCATCAAATTGATTGTTGGCAAATGTTAATAATTCTGCATTACCTTCAATATAAATGAATCGCGGACGGTGTTGATTTTTTTGTCTAGCTATCCGTAGCATTTGCGCTGATAAATCTAAACCAGTTCCACGTAATTCCGGATATTGATATCCTAGACGATTGAATAATTGTCCTGTACCACAACCTAAATCAAGTACATTAGCATTAGCTGGTAATTCAATTTTAGACATTAATCTTTTATGAATAGCTTGATAAATAAAAGAAGGAAATGTCCAATCGTAACTGGATGACCAGCGATCAAAGATGAGTTTTTTGTTATTAATAAAGTTATTCATTGGGAATACTGTCAGAATCAGGATGTCCAGAATTTAAAGCATGAACAGAATTAAAACTGGGGTTTGATCACTAATTAGCTATCACCAGTTTTAAATATACAATCAAGCTAGTTGAGTTACTATATTTTATTGTAACTTTAATTTATACTTTAGATCCTTGAATTTTCCAAAAAAATCAAGGATAGAATATTAATGGTGTAAGTTTAAGCTGTTAATTACAAAGTTGCTGCTAATTCCTGTAATCTTTGCTTTCCATCTCTAAATATAGACCAACCATCACCCACTAAAACTGCTTCTATTTTTGGTAATTCTGTTAATCTGCGAACTGAGGCTATAGCTTGTTTTGGATTTATTAGCTTTTCTTGTGGTAATATAGATAAACTTCCAGCTATGGGCGATCGCACTAAATCACCAGTAATTAATGTCGTCTCTTCCAGTAACAAAGCTAACTCACCAGGGGTTTTTGATCCTGCCATTTCCATCACTTTTAGTCCGGTCACAACTTCTTCACCATCACTCAACCAGCGATCGCAAGCAATAGGAAAGTTATCTTTTTCTCCTATGGGTCCAGCAATTTTTGCATAAGTTTGAATAGCAATTTCTTTAGCTGATCTTAGATGATCCGAATTTGTCAACACAATCCAGTTTACACCACCGAGAGATTCTAAATGATTCCAGTCGTGGTTAGATAAAGCTACTGGATCAATTAATATATTACCCTCTGGACGTATCCAAGCAAAGCCATTAAAATCAATATTTCTCGCTAAGTTAAAACAAGTCCAACTATATAAATCAGCACGGTGTAAAAATTTCATAACTAAACTGCTTAAAACCCTGGAATACTTTATATAAGTTACTCTACTATAGATAATGTCTTATTCAAATTTACTTGATCAAAAATTAATGTAATACTATTTTTATGTAAAGATACATAGAATCATAGAATTTATAAAATCATTGATCACTATCTGCATTTATCTACGTCTAATTATTAAAAAATAGTAGTTTATGATCTGATCTAAAAACATCTAACTGTTGATGGTCTAATTTTTACATCTATTAATTTCTCAAGCCATAAAGTCTGACTTAAGTAATAGGAAATAATTTAATTGTAGTTGTTAGAATTCATGGTCTGAATTATTGACTGATAAATTTAAGGACTTTAACTATTGTTTAGCTGAAATAAATAGGTAATTAATTTTGTTATAAGTCCCAATCAGCAAGATCACAAAAACACGACATTTGGAGTATTTTTATAATGGTGATGATAACTGAATCTATGACTACCGAAATGCAAACCTGTATGAATGCTTGCATGGAATGTCATAAAATTTGTTTAGAAACCATGACTTACTGCATGAGTAAAGGTGGTAAACACGTAAATATGGGAATCATCGGCATTTTGCACGACTGTTCAGAAATGTGCATGATGTGTATGAATATGATCATGGGAGGTTCTGAGTTTACACTACGTACTTGTATGCTGTGTGAGCAAATGTGCAATCGCTGTGCTGTAGCTTGTGAAGCAATTAGTGATGATAGAAAGATGACTAAATGTGCAGCAGCTTGTCGTAGATGTGCTGAAACCAGCAGTTCTATACAAAAAGTAACTGCTTAATTTCAGGAAATTACAGAAACTTGTCTACAAACTAAAATTAATTAGCGCTCAAGCTCTACCGTTTGGGCGCTTACAGTTTTATGTTTCAATTTAGAAACGGAGAAGGAGGGATTCGAACCCTCGTATACATTTCTGCATAACAGACTTTCCAGGTCTGCGCCTTAAACCACTCGGCCACCTCTCCAGGTGTCATGAATTCCTATAGTAAACCCAAACCGTAAAAAATGCAAATAATTGATCAAACATTTTTACAATAAACTTACGATCTCACATTCCCAAACAAAAATCAAGATGGTTCAGACTCACACAATCAAAGTTCGCGATCGCCAAGCAGGTACATCATACACCTTAGAAGTTCCAGAAGACCGCTATATTCTGCATACAGCCGAACATAATGGGGTAGAATTACCCTTCTCTTGCCGTAACGGTGCTTGTACAACCTGTGCTGTGCGAGTGATTTCAGGAGAAATTTACCAACCAGAAGCCATTGGACTCTCCCCAGAACTTCGCCGTCGGGGATATGCCTTACTGTGTGTGAGTTATGCTCGTTCTGACCTAGAAGTAGAAACACAGGATGAAGATGAAGTTTATGAACTTCAGTTTGGGCGCTTTTTTGGCAAAGGCAAAATCAAAGCCGGTTTACCCCTAGATGAAGATTAAAAGTAAAACATGAACATAGTACCAAGGTGCAAATACCTACAAGGTAAAATTGCCGCCTTAGTACCCCATCTGGGTATTTTGTTGCAGAAAATGGTAATTTTATCCTGTTTATTATTGCTGGTAAGTTGTCAAAGCAAAAAACAACCAGCCAGCATAATTACTGAAGTCAAACTAGCAAGAGTTGTCAGCGGACAAACCTTAGAAGTATTGGGAATGGGAGAACAACCAAACCTAATTTCCCAAGTCCGCTTAATTGGCTTAGATGCACCAGACTTAGGTCAACGTCCCTGGGGATATGATGCCAAAACAATGATAGAAAAATTGATTGGTGAAGGTGAAAAAACCATCAAGCTAGAGTTTGACCTAGAAACGAAGGATAGATTTGGGCGAACCTTAGCCTATGTATGGAAAGACCAGATGTTTTTGAATGAACAAGTTCTCAAACAGGGGTATGCTCTATTTGTAGGGCGTTCGCCCAATCATAAATACGACAATCGCCTAGAAAATGCCCAACATTACGCTAGACTCATGGGTCAAGGCATCTGGAACCCAGAAAAACCCATGCGCCTTACCCCCAGTGAATTTCGCCGTATGTATAGATAACCCAATGCCCAATGCCCAATGACTAATTTACAAACATTTCTCGACATAGCCACCGAAGCCGCCCTTGCTGCTGGTGTAATTTTGCAAGATTATTTAGGGAAAGTAGAAGACGCAACCACCGAAAAAGGAAGACCAGGAGATTTAGTCACCGCAGCTGACAAAGCTTCTGAAAAGGTGATTTTAGAAATTATCAATCGCCACTTTCCCCATCATGCCATCCTGGCCGAAGAATCAGGAAAACTGGGAAATCAAACCAGTGAATATCTATGGGCAATAGATCCCTTAGATGGTACAACCAACTACGCTCATCAATATCCTTGCTTTGCCGTTTCCATCGGCTTATTTATTCAAGGTGTGCCAAAAGTAGGTGTAATTTATGACCCTTTTCATAACGAACTCTTCCGGGCTGCTGCTGGTTTAGGTGCAACACGCAACCGTCGTCCTATCCAAGTTTCTCAAACCTGTGAACTAAGTAAAAGTCTACTGGTTACAGGTTTTGCTTATGACCGCAGAGAGACCACAGATAACAACTACGCTGAATTTTGTCATTTTACCCATCTCACCCAAGGAGTTAGACGCGGCGGTTCAGCCTCCTTAGATTTAGCCTATGTAGCCTGTGGACGTGTAGATGGATATTGGGAAAGAGGTATTGCACCTTGGGATATTGCAGCTGGTATAGTTTTAGTTCAGGAAGCTGGTGGTAAAGTCACAGCTTATGATGGTAGTGATTTAAAAATTGATGCTGGGAGAATTTTGGCCACTAACGGTTATCTTCATCACAGTATCAGCCAGAAACTCATGCAAGTTAAACCTTTGTCAGCGTGGTGACATCGAAAAAATGCTGACTGGCTGTTAAATTAATATTACTAACCGGGTAAACTATAAGGAAACTGCTGCTTGGGTGCAAGATTGCAATTATGTCTTTAACAATAGATGGTGGATTATTTAAATTTAATTTTACTGATCATCACTCAGTTTTGTGTGTTCCAATTGACGCTAGTGCTGGGGAAGTACGCAAGCGTTATCTGAAAATTGCTCGCCGCTTGCACCCAGATAGTTCTGCACTTGCTAAAAATCAGGAAAAAGAAATTGCCAATGAATTATTATCTAAGCTGGTGAATCCTGCCTATGAAAAACTTTCAGTAGAACGAAATCGGGCAGAATACAATATAATACTTTCCCAAATAGGTAAGCGGTTAGCAAAGGAAACCATAGGAGTTGAACTGGTTACAGAAGTAGGCAAGCAATTAGCATCTGCTCCTAATATTGAGTTACTCTACAAACAAGAATTAGCCAAAATCGCCGAAACTCAATTTGTTGATTTACAGCAAGCAATCAAATATATCGCCCAAATTAGCGAATTAAATTTAGTTTACCTAATGCGCCGCGCAGAGCAATTAAATACTGCTGTACAACCTGCTTCCACCCAGGGGCAATCCACAACACTCCCACCCCCACCACCGAAGGTACAAACCACTAAAAAAGATTCTTTAATAGAACAGTATCAACGACGCGCTCAAACCTTAATCAAAAAGGAACAATTTACTCAGGCCAAAGTAGAATTACAGGAGGCCTTGAAACTTGAGCCAAAAAATGGCCGCTGCCACAGCTTGATGGCAATGGTATATTTACGGCAAAATCAGCTAAAAATGGCAAAAATTCACTTTGATAATGCTTTGAAATTAGATTCCCATGAACAATTGGCCTTGGAATGGAAACCCAAGGTTGATCAAGCTCTAGGAATTAAACCAGCTAATCAGGTGAATAAATCTGCTGATAATGCAGATACACAACCAGAGAAATCTGGAAGTGGTGGTTTGTTTGGTGGTTTGTTTGGTGGGAAGAAAAAATAATGGTGTATCAGCCAGCAGCGGGAGCTAGGGATCTATTACCCTTGGATGTGGCTCAAAAACGCTGGATTGAAGATAGGTTACAACAAGTTTTCCATCGTTGGGGATATCACAGGATTATCACCTCAACTTTGGAACGGATGGATACTTTAATGGCTGGTGAAGCTATTCAACGTCACAAAGTAATTCAGTTACAAAATGGGCAAGATGAAGAACTGGGTTTACGTCCAGAACTGACAGCTTCTATTGCTCGGACTGTGGTAACTCGCATGGCAGAGGATACTTACCCCCAGCGGCTATACTACAACGCTAATGTATTTCGCCGCAACTGGGAAAAAAGGCATAATCGTCAGCAAGAGTATTATCAGGCTGGAGTAGAGTTGATAGGTTCCGGTGGCTTACTAGCTAATGCTGAAGTGCTGATGTTAGTGGCTAATTGTTTGGAAGCTTTAGATTTGGGTTCTTGGCATCTGATTTTAGGTGAAGCGGGAATCACTAAATCCCTGTTGGATGCTTTTCCCATTAAGATCAGAAGTCGGGTCAGAAATGCGATCGCCAATTTAGACCGTGTAACTTTAGATACTTTACCTCTGGCGGAAGAATTACATCAACGCGCCAAAATCATGTTAGATTTGCGTGGCAACAGTGCTGATGTGTTGCAAAAAGTCAGCAGTTTAGCTCTAGATGCTGACCAACAAGAAGCCGTAAATAACCTCAAGTCCCTAGTAGAATTACTGGAATCAGAGGGTAAATTTTCTTTAATTCTTGACCTCAGCTTAATTCAAACCATTGACTACTATACAGGTATTGTGTTTGAAGTAGTCAGTGATATAAATGGACAAGCACAGGTATTAGGGAGCGGTGGACGTTATGATCAACTTTTGGGGCTATATCATCCCCAAGGTCAAAATATTCCTGGTATTGGCTTTGAACTGAGTATAGATGATTTATACCAAGTTTTAACTTCTAGTCAGCAATTACCGCAAAGTATCCCAGCCAGCCACTGGTTAGTAGTACCCAACAGTGAAAATGTAGATGCTGCCTTTGCTTATGCCCAAAAGTTGCGAGATTCTACTCATTTAGTGAGGGTGGAAATGGATCTAGGTGGCAGAGATGCAGAAGCGATTCGACAGTATGCACGCGATCGCTCAATTGCTCAAATTGCCTGGATCAACTCCGATGGTACACCCACTATTGAAGCAGTCCGTTAACAGGTAATATTACAAATTGTTAAGCTAGAAACGGCTGATTCAATAAAGAGAGGGAATCAAGAAAATGGCACATACAATAGTAACGGATGTTTGTGAAGGTGTTGCAGACTGCGTAAGTGCTTGTCCTGTAGCTTGTATCCATGAAGGACCCGGTAAAAACGTCAAAGGAACAGATTGGTACTGGATAGACTTTTCTACCTGCATTGACTGTGGCATCTGTTTACAAGTTTGCCCAGTAGAAGACGCAATTTTAGCCGAAGAACGGCCAGAATTGCAAAAAATTGCAGAATAATCATTAGTGATTAACAGGATAATAACCGACAATAAAACACTAAGTTGGTTTGCTATTTGATGCACTCCCCCACATTAATGCTGGGGGATTCTGGGTGACAAAATGAGCAACATAGGCTGAAATCAGCAGGTCTATTCAAGAAATTAATTCTCAATCAGATACAATCTTATATTGGTAACCTTATATGAAATTAATGGAGCAACTTCCTTTACCTGCACCTATCCACTACGAACTTATACTGCAACTGTTAGAAAAGCAAACGCTGAATGCTGTCAACAACAATCAAGATTTACGGCATGAAGTCAATCAATTAATTATTACCCTCAGAAAAGCCGCAGCACAGCAAAAGCGATTAGAAGAAATTTGTCAAGCTTCCTCTGTAGAAGTTGATCACCGTTGGTCACTCAACCATCATCATGGAAAAGCCATAACGCCAGATTGATACCTAGAACAGATGTGACTCTCTCAGGTACTATAATCTGATGACTAACATCTTGTTATATTGTCAATTACGAAAAAATCAGGTTTATAGCCTTGGATGTTGGCAATAGAATTTTTGGCAGGATATGAAATAGCAAACTGATTGAATTTGTAGATGAATATCTAACTATAAATTTGTCATCAGCAACAATCACACAGACAGTATGTAGTAGAAGTGGTCTATGAAAAAGAGGAAACAGATTATGGTTTAGACAGTAATGCTATAGCAGCGATTGATTCATGCTGATGTCAATGGTAGTTTGAATATTTTACGTAAAGTAGTCCCGACAGCTTTTAGTCTAGGGATAGGGGGCGTTGTAGTTTGCCCTGTCGGGGTTATTCCCGACAAATGAAAGGCATGAGATATTTGTCTATGTTTTTTGGAACTATTCACTCTTATTGGATTTTTAGGATAGAGATAATGGACGATAAGCTAATGTTGATGATTCCTGGACCGACCCCAGTTCCAGAAGCGGCTTTACTAGCATTGGCCAAACACCCCATTGGCCACCGCACGGCTGAATTTAGCAACATGATGGGGGAAGTAACCGAAAACCTAAAATGGTTGCACCAAACTGAAAATGATGTACTGATGCTGAATGTCAGTGGTACTGGTGCTGTAGAAGCAGGAATGATTAATTTCCTTTCTGCTGGCGATCGCATTTTAGTCGGTTCTAACGGTAAATTCGGTGAACGTTGGGTAGAAGTTGGTAAAGCTTTTGGTTTAAATGTCGAAACTATCAGCGCAGAATGGGGAAAACCTTTAGATCCTGCTCAGTTTGCAGAGAAATTACAAGCTGATACCAACAAAGAAATCAAAGCTGTCATTATCACCCACAGCGAAACCTCCACAGGTGTAATTAATGATTTGGCAGCTATTAATAGTCATGTCAAAGCCCACGGTGAAGCCTTAATTATTGTTGATGCTGTCACTAGCTTGGGTGCTTATAACGTGGCTGTTGATGCTTTAGGTTTAGATGTAGTGGCTTCTGGTTCTCAAAAAGGTTACATGATACCCCCCGGTTTAGGATTTGTATCTGTCAGTCCTAAAGCTTGGGAAGCATACAAAACTGCGAAATTGCCCAAATATTATTTAGATTTAGGTAAATATCGTAAATCTACTGCTAAAAATACCACTCCTTTTACTCCCCCAGTTAACTTAATGGTGGCATTACACACCACCTTGGGGATGATGAAAAAAGAAGGTTTAGAGTCTATTTTTGCTCGTCATGAACGTCAAAAAAATGCTACTCGTGCGGCCATGAAAGCTTTAAACTTACCATTGTTTGCACCTGATGAATGTGCTAGTCCAGCTATTACCGCTGTTTCAGTACCGGGTATGGAAGCTGATAAAATTCGGTCATTAATGAAAAAGCGGTTTGATATTGCCTTAGCTGGTGGTCAAGACCATTTAAGTAATAAAATTTTCCGGATTGGTCATTTAGGATTTGTCTGCGATCGCGATATTCTCAGCTGCATTGCATCCCTAGAAGTTGTCCTTGCAGAACTAGGTTATGACAAATTTACTCCTGGTGCTGGAATAGGCGCGGCTGCTAAAGTGTTTGGATAAGAGAATAGGTGACAGTAAACTAATTAGGGTTTGCTGATAAAGTCTTGTCGTGGAGACAGGTGACAGGTGACAGGTGACAGGTGACAGTTTCAAGAGTTGGATGGGAACTATTTTTCCTTGAAGCAGGAATTAAATGCAAGGTTTTTCAGTTCTCACCTCATCAAAGCTTGCATTTTTTGAAAGTCAAAATCGCTAAAATCGTTTACCTGTAATGTTTTGAGATTTATTCAGCAAGCCCTAATTAAAACATAATAATTAACATTAAAAAGGCGAGTCTTGTCATGAACTCGCCCTTTTATTTTGGATGTGAATGAGTAAAAATTCTTAGTGTTGATTTTCTGTTTTCTATTGATTAAACTTTGCACTAGGCAGAGTTTTAACATACCTCATTTCTCCTGAAATAGCTCAACCGTTTCAGTTTAAATTTTTGCATCATACAGTTAGCTGCCATATTTACCAGCAATGAATTTTCTGGTTTTTCATTGCTGAAGTTATACAGTCTCTAACCAATCATAAATTTGTTCTAACTGTTCTAGGGTAATTAACCCATACTGCCAAAGAACCATAGTTAAAGAACCTGTATTTTGCTCACGATGACGCAAAGCTACATCGAGGGAAGCGGTGGAAATTGCTAAATCTTCTTGGAGAAAATTAATTAAACGGGAATATCTTGATGGTGTCATTTGTATCTCACCTTTTTGGGTAGAGTGTATTATCATATATCTCTCCTGAATTTCTCAGTGATCTCAAGCCAGTATTTGATGTGTCACTGTACTATGACTGGATAAATACTCCATCACAGTTAAGTGGTTATTTGTCCCTACTAGAGTTTGGTGATCAACAAAGTAAGTTTGATTTTGCTGGTTTTTAGCATTTTGAAGTCATACTAATTCTCAGTTACTCTAGCTGTATTCTATTTAGTTGTTTGCATTGTATGTAATTACGTTTGGAGTCACCAAGATTCCATAGCTTATAGTCCTCTATTGATGACTATTTACACTTATGCCAAAAGGCTGATATTTGAAATTAAATTTTGAAGCTATGATTTAAGGTAGTAGAAACCTAAGTTTGATGTGATTACGGATACTGCTAAATATTAACCCCTTTATTTTAAGTATTTGTTTGACTACAGTATCTTCATAGAAAATTGATTAATTCTTTACACATATCAGTTATCAATCTGTTTCCGGCTCCTACTGACCAAAAGAATGGGATACAAGCCCCGTCCTTCTAGGACGGCTTTATGGTAAAATTTAGGTATAGTCGCCATAGGGCATTGGGAGACTCTAAACGGACATGGAGGGACGGTAAGACCACTTGTGGCGCATCCCAGCGAAGTGTCAAGGAATCCTCGCTCCTTTAGGACGAGGAGGTATGTCAATACTAACTAGGTTCAAAGAATTCAATTTCAATGCGATCGCCTACTTGTAAATTTAGCTCTGTAGCTCTTTTTGCTCTCAGTTCAATGACTTGATCTATGGGTACATCGGGTCCATAGGTAGGACAGGGTTCACTTTTGCAGGGAGGTGCAGAATTTTCAATATATTTGATCACTCCTTTGTGCAGAAATACCATATCTAAAGCTACGGGTACATTCTTCATCCAAAATCTCACAGGTTGAGCGGAGGGAAATACAAATAACATTCCTCTGTCACCTGGTAAAGCTGGCCGATACATCAACCCCATCATCTGCTGCTCTGGTGTTTCTGCTACTTCTAGGTTGATTTTCTCACCTTGGGGAAGGATAGCTTGAGCGGAAATTGGCAAGTTTTGACCTTTTTCTGTGGATATTATGATTGGATCTGTTGATGTGTTGTTTGGTTCAGCTGTGGTGGGAGGAGAACAACCCATTAATAAAACACTCAGTAGTAAACAAAATAAGGTTGAGTAACGCAACATATGGGTTGATCAAGGAGTTTTTCTAATTTAGATTTCGATTTTACAGAAATTTCTCAAAAATAGCCCGTTATTCAAAAAAATTATTTTTTAGTCCTGAATTCTGACCTAAAAAGGCCTGTATTCAATGGAGAAGTATAGACCATTTTCTTGTAAAGAATTTCCGGTTTTATCTACTTTAAGTAAGGGAATACCCCAGTCAAATCTGGCATTAAAGTTTTGACCTACTAATAAGCGTAATCCTAAACCAAGTGAAGATAAGGTTTTTTGGTCAATTTCTACATCAGAGCTAGAGTGATTCCAAACAGTGCCTATGTCAAAAAAGGGACTTAATTCTACTGTGGTTTGCCATTTGGGAACACGCAAAATGGGGGTGCGAAGTTCTGCGGATGCAAATAAACCATTATCTGCTAATAAGGAATCCTGACGATAACCACGGACACTTTGTTGACCACCTGCGCTAAATTGCTCTAATGCTAGTAAGGGGCGATCGCTCAGTTGTATATCTGATCTTAATAGTAATGTTAAGTCTGGTGTTAGTAAGCGTAAATACTGGGTTTGTCCACGCCATCCTATAAACTGACCATCGGGTTCTGTACTATTATTTGTCGCATTAAAGGCATTGATCCCGACGCTAAATTGCGATCGCATCGCAAATACTTGCCGACTGTCTCGCTTTGTATATTCCTGAAAAAAGCGCAGTGCGGAAATTCTCACTTCCCCTTGATCATTTGCACCGAGGGAGAGAGGATAAGGTTCATCTAATAATGATGTTTCTGACTCTTGTCTTGAACCTGTGACACCGACTATAAATTCTTGGGTAGGACTTTGGTGCAGAGGTTGACGATAGGTAATTTGATAGTTACGTGATGCTGATTGAATATCTAAAACATTAAAAGGTGCTTCGATAATATTTGTTTTGGTACGACTGTAGTTAAAACCGATAGTACCGTTTTTGGCATTAATGGGGAATGTGTAACTGAGATTATCTAAGGAGTTACTACCATCGGTATTAATATAACCAACACGAAAGCGATCGCCAAATCCTAATAAATTATTGTGATTAATTTGTAATTGACGACGTACACTTCCAACGCTAGGCGATCGCTGATTATCAATACTTATCTGTCCAGAAAAAGCATCTGCTTCCTGTACTTTAACGTCCAATATACTGACACCAGTTCGAGAACCCGCCGCTAATTCTGCTGATAAATTAGCAATTAAAGGATCAAGTTGTAACAGTTGCAAAGCTTGGAGTAAGCGATTTTGCTCCACAGGTGCTTTTGTTGCTAATGCTAATCTACTACGAATGTAACTAGGTCTTAATCTATTCAACCCAGATATATTAATTTCTGCAATTTCTCCTTCAATTACTTGAATTTTTACCACCCCATCTTTTATATTTTGGGGAGGAATAAAAGCACCTGAAGTAATATAACCGCTCTCTATATATAGTTGATTAATAACTTCTTTAGCTTGTAATAATTCAGCAAAGGAAAGAGATTTATTAGTAAAATCTTTCAGTTTATTTGTAAATTCTTCTTGACTAAAAACCGTACTTCCAATTACCTCAAACTTTACCACTGTAATTGTGCCGGGAATATCTCCTATTGATGGTTGAGGAGTTGTAGGTGTTGTTTCTGGTTGAGGAAGTAATTCTTCCAGGGGTGGTAATGGTTTTTCTGGTAGAGGTTCACGATTAGGTAATACTGGCGGTTGTATTTCTGTTTCTCTTATTCGATCAGGTGTTTGTGTAATATTTTGGGTAATTATTTGAGCATTAGCTGGTAATAGCAAACTACCCAGAATAAGCTTATTTAATAAAATATAACAAATATATTTTTTCGACTTTTGATTATTAATTATCATGAGTTTATCTTCCAATTTTATATACACCCCTTAACTGAGAGATGAAAAATTATGTTGATCACATAAATATCCGAAATTTATGAAGTATTACCACTGTAATGTAGCAGTAAATATAACTAAAATCTACTAATACAATAGGTGATTTTTGTAACTATTGTCAAGACTTTTAAATAGTATTTTTTTTAAATATAAAAATTATTGTTAAAGAATTTTGAAAGAATTTATTTATATATAGCAATGGACAAGGCGGTTAGGACATTAAGCAAAACTAAAACTTAGACACTGAAAGACTTCTAGGTCTGTCACCTGTTCCCTGTCACCTGTTCCCTGTCACCTACCATAACAGATGCTTCTAGCATTTTTATTGTGCCATAATCAGCATCTATTTCTACCTTTAAACCTACAGGAATTGTAAATTTATCTTTGACATGACCAATCATAGAACCATACCAAGCCGGAATATTTAAAGGTTGAATATGTTGTTGTAATATTTGCTTTAATGTAAATGATGGTTGTTCTGAAACTTGACAATTGGTACATTGTCCAAAGATAAAACCAGAAATTTGATTGAGAATACCAGCATTTTTTAATTGTGTTAACATTCTATCTATTCGATAAACATCTTCACCGATATCTTCCACAAATAAAATGTTATTATGCCATGATGGTAAATAAGCAGAACCAATCATAGCGGCTATAACTGATAAATTCCCCCCAATTAATTTACCTTGTGCTTGACCTGGAGTAATTTTTTCGATGTTTCCTTCTGGGGTGGAACTATTTTCCATTGTTAATAATTCCCCATCAAATAAAATTCTTTGAAAGTAATCAACTGTAAATTTATTCCACGTGGAAGTAGCAACACCACCATGAAAAGTAATTAAGCGACTACGAGCATTAATAGCTAATAATAAAGAAGTAATATCACTGTAGCCAATGATAATTTTAGGATAAGAACGGATGAGAGAATAATTTAGTAAAGGTAAAAGGCGATTACAACCCCAACCCCCACGCATAGCCATAATTGCTTTAACAGATGGATCTGTAAACATCAAGTGAATATCTTTAGTACGGTTGATATCCGTTCCTGCTAGATAACCATGACGATCTAAAATATGTGTTCCTATCTTAATATTTAGTCCTAATTTTTGAAAAGTTTCCTTGGCATTTTCAATATCTTGATTTTCAATGATCCCAGCAGGAGAAATTAAGCCGATGGTATCACCTATTTTAAGTCGTGGTGGTTTAATTATGGTCAGTGGTGAAATCGTATTTTGAGCTATAGTTGGAGCAATTTGGGTTAGTAGGCTAGATACTCCTAAAGTAGTGATAAATTGACGACGATTTATATTCATAAGATTAATGACTACTAAAAACTATGGCTTCATATATTTGTAAATATGTAAAATTATTTAACTGTCTCATATAGCGATAAAGTAGAGGATGAAAAGTTAAGAAAATTTACTTATGGCACTTAAACGCTTTATTATAGAAATGGGAATGGGAGTAGATCAACATGGACAAGAACCAACAGTAGCAGCAGCAAGAGCAGTCAGAAATGCGATCGCTAACAATGCCTTATTAGGTATTATGGAGGTAGCAGGGTTACAAGATCCCAATGAGATGATAGTAGAAGTGAAAGTAGCTGTACCATACCCCGAACAAGTAAGAGAAGCAGAAGTATTATCTGTTTTACCATTCGGGAAAAAAACCCTAACTGTAGAAGTTGGAGGAATGGTAGTGGATGGGTTAGCGATCGCCTCTCTCAATGACAAAAATGATGAAATGTTGATAGCAGTTGCAGCAGTGACAGTGTTAGTTGAAACCAAAGAAAATTAAGATAATTTAATTATAAATTATGGAAAACATATTTCAAAACCTCACCTGTTTTCAATTCTATTGATTAACATTGATTTTCTGCGTTAAACTAGGTATGTTCGGATAAATATTAGGATGTATTGGGATTATCTCTGGCAGTAAATTCAGTAAAACAACTACCTTCATAACTCCAGTGCAATGTCTCAAGAACCAAAGAAATCAATCCAAATTCAAGAAATTATCGGACTCAAACCTCAACACTTCGCAGATTTAATCAGAACAGCACAATTAATTTTTGACCCCTGTTCTGGAACAGTAGGTAGAAGTTTAAAAATAGATTGGGGAGACTTAGGTGTTCCGGTTGATGTAGTGGATAATCTCAAAGAACTCGGACAAGAATATCAATATGCTTCTCCTCACATTCCTCCTGAAGAAATCTGGAGTAAATTAACCACAGAATCACGCATTTGGTTCATTGAAAACAAAGATAATTTATGGCGGTTTGAAGAAATTCTCCCTGCACTTGACGAAGATTAACAGCTTTCTAGAGCATCAATACTACCTGGGTTATTACCCAGTGAAAATAATTTGCTGGATAGGGGAAAAGGTTAAATTAATTACCATTTTCCTTTATTCTTTTATCAAGTTTTACTAGGAGGATGTTTTACCAAAAGATTAATTACTAAATACCAATTATTTATTATTAATTACCAATTACTAGCCATAGTTAAATATTAAATATATGCCAATCTGAGTTATTTTATCTGAATTGCACGATTTTCCACCCTGTGTATTACAATTAAGTTAAATAAGCACCTGAAAAAAACAGTTAATAACAAGGTAGTCTATATTCAAATGTTTGATGGATTTTGGGATAACGTATTTCGCTACCCTCGTTACTTGATCACTATCGTCTTAGGTCTTTTTCTAAATACCTTTGAACCATTCATGCCACTCTTGAAACGCCCAGTTACTTTGATAGCTATTTTGGGTTTGTTTGTGGGAAGTATATTTTTTTTAACGTTTACTCTCCGCGCTATGTTGGGATTAAATACAATCTAGGTACAATACCGTTAAAATCTGGATTGGGCTTAACCATAATTTAACCCCGCTGACTGTTGCTGTTGCTGGTTTTAATAACCGCAAGCACTGTTCACCTAAATTTGCATTCGTATCTTATTGTACAAACTCTGTGAGAAGGCGGAATTTATATGGCTACAAATCGCCGCGTTTCCCGCGTTGCTGAACTAATTAAACGAGAAGTTAGCCAAATGTTACTCAACGGTATTAAAGACGACCGTGTGGGGACAGGAATGGTAAGTGTCACTGACGTAGATGTTTCTGGTGACTTACAACACGCGAAAATCTTTGTCAGTATCTATGGGACAGAGGAAGCTAAAGCTGAAACAATGGCTGGTTTGAAGTCGGCTACTGGTTATGTTCGTAGTGAACTGGGTTCTAGGGTAAGGCTGCGCCGTACTCCAGAAGTGATATTTGTTGAAGATCGCTCTCTTGAAAGAGGTACTAAGCTTCTGAGCTTATTAAACCAACTCCAACAAGAGCGTTCTTCAGGAAGCATGGAAGAAAATGAGGAAGATTTTCCTGAATAAGTAAAGTTACTTATTTTAAACTTTGTATGTATTGTAGTAGGGGTAAGGCCTAACGCTCAACCTCTACTGAAGGCTTACTGATGAAAAGATTGGTATTGTGTAAACAAACAATATTGAGATTATTAAGGATATTCAGAGTATAGGTTAAAAAAATATTAACAGATTGTAGTCATACGGCTCATTAGTGTAGTTTAGCTATTTAGTATAAAAATTTTTTTGATACAAAGAATCAGAAAATCTTAGATGAAATTGTAACTATGGACATATAGATATCAGAGTAAAAAACCTGTTAATTAATTCTAGTGAGCTAATACATACAAGATATTCCCACTGCTAGTCTCTGGGATTGAAAGTTGGAAGCGGAATTAGGTTTGATGTTATCTTTCCTTGACAAACTTAATATTTCTTTAGATAATTTACAGGTGTGTAGCGTCAAAATGATAATAGTTCCGTATAGCAAACTACAAAACCTAGCCACAGGTCTAATTATTTCCATCTTTGTTCCTAATTAATTTTGGGAACACAACCTAAATGTAATTTTGTGAGTAAAAACCATGAGTGTGAATACGGTGCCTTCTATCAATTATTACTCTCTAGACGTAATCCAAGACGAAGCACGCCAACTTGTGCAAAGGGGGATAGTGAGCCGTCAACAGCCAATATATACACTTTGTCAATATATCCCAGCCAGAGAGTGGGTTTGCGTGGAATGTGAATTGGAGAAATGTGACTTTCTATTGCGCGATCGCATTGGGGATTTAATTGGCCGAGAAGAATGGGATAACGACTAATTAAAAGTTAGTTTTGAATTAAATGTTAATTTTTTGATGTGTGGATTTAAGAAAAAACATTTTTCTGTCCATCATCCTGAAATTAACTATGAAAAAAGAACAATTACAGTCTGAATTTATACTACTTTGCCAGTAAGCGATATTAGCTATACCCTAAGCCAAAGGATCGCTATTTTGAATAAGTAGTCATTATTTTATTTATGCTTGTCCAGAGTTTATAACTTTGGACAAGTATATTTTTTGGTGGGAGAAAGGTGAAGGAGGAGTTGGAGAGATTCATAACTCAATTACGAATTACGAATTACAAATTATCCCACTTGCTCTAAATATTGATTAACATCCTCAATTATGCGAGTAAGTTCTGCTTCTGTTGTTAAGCGAATACCCATATTACGAATAGTTAGTAATACTTTAGCGGCAAAAGGAGTAGGCCAAATATTAGGGTTACAAAACACTTCTAAAAATACTTCTCCGGTGTAGCGATATTCTAAAGAGGCTTGGGGAGTAACTTTACCACCACCAGGAGTCGGTTTAGCTGCTACAGCTTTGAGACTCAGCATTAATTGGTCTATTGCTGCTTTTAATTCCCTTGCGGCTTGGGCTGAAAAACTAAAGGAGATAGAACCATCAGCTAAGTTTAGTGTTAAAGGTGTAGAAGACATAGAATTTTTAATTAAAACCTCTGCATTACTACATATCCTACTTAATGGTGCTATGAGTCAAAACTAATCAATAATTCTTATTGATATTTTGACTATTTTTCCAGATTTTATAAGAAATCAGGTATATGAGAAATTTTATTTCCACATTATTATCAATTTATAAATGAGAATAATATCTTCTTGAGCAGAAATGATAATGTCAGAATTAATTGTATATTTAGCAAATTTTATTTACAATAAATCTCAATAAATTGGCATAAATTCAGAGATTATCAAGAAAAACACTCTTTACACTGTAAGATTTTGATACATTTTATTTGTATTTATTTTTCCTTGATGCTTTACATTAGAAGCTATAGAACATACAAAAACTAATAAATTTTTTATGGCTTACGATAATCGCTTGGAAATTAGAAAAGTATTAATTATTACTCTAATTCTGAATTTATTTGTCATGGCAATAAAAGCAGTGGTGGGATATTCTACAGGCTCTCTCAGTTTATTAGCTGATGCTTTGCATAGCGTGACAGATAGTGCTAATAACGTTTTAGGATTAATTGCTATTAAGTTTTCTTCCCCAGTACCTGATCGAGAACATCCCTACGGACATCATAAATTTGAAGCAGTAGGTGCTTTAGGGATAGCTGCTTTTTTAGGAATAGCTTGTTTTGAAATTCTCCAGGGAGCGATTGAGAGAATTCTTAAAGGTGGTTCAACTATAAAAATATCAGGAGTTGAATTGTGGTTATTATTAATAGTCTTAGGAGTAAATATTTTTGTTGCTTTCTATGAACGTAATGTTGGTAGAAGGGTAGGTAGTCCGATTTTAATTGCTGATGCTACACATACCATGAGTGATGTGTGGGTGACTATTTCTGTATTAGGGGGGTTAATAGGAATTTGGTGGTTAAATTTGCAATGGTTAGATGTAGTTTTAGCCTTTCCTGTAGCTTTGTTGGTGTTTTGGAGTGGTTGGTCAGTTTTAAAAGAGAATTTACCTTGGTTAGTAGATGAAATGGCGATCGCACCGGAAACTATTCATAGTATTGCTGTTGCTGTTCCTGGTGTCATTAATTGTCATGATATTGCTTCCCGTGGTGTTTTAGGTCGTCAAGTTTTTATAGAAATGCATTTGATCGTAGATGCACCGGATGTAGAAACTGCTCACCATATTACTGAAGCAGTAGAACAGCAATTACAACAACGTTTCAGTCCTGTGAGAATTATTATTCACGTTGAACCACCTGAATATAAAACGGAAACTATTAGTTTTGAACATCAAGAGCAATAGACTAAATTTGTGAGGATAGTATTGAGATCAAATTAATTCAATACTTCCTCATCCATATTAAATTCAACTCGACTCTGTAAAACTATTTCTTCAATAACCTTCATACCTCTGTTAGATTCTAATACCTGATCGAAAAAGAGTATTAATTGTGGGATATTGATAATTTCTTCTATTGCTTCCATATATCTGCTGACAACAGCATTAATCTTATATCTCATGCTTGCTTGTGCCGCAATTATTTTTAATAAATCTTCTATTGTCTGCTCAGTTTTGATTACAAAAGTAACTGGATATCTTTGCACTTTATCAATATCTAAAAAATATTTACCTGCATCTATAGTTTCTGTAACTTGAAAGAACCTACCAAGAGGTTTCATTACGAAATCTATACCTCCATCATTAGCATTTGTACGACCTGTTTTATAAAGAGATAAAGATTCAACATTTAGTTCATCTGGAGACCATCCCCAATATATTTTTTGTTCTGCATAATATTCCTTTAATATTGCATAACTAACTATTTCAAAAACTCTAGCATCTTCATTAGGATTGATTAATTCTTTAATAAAATTAATTGCTGCTTCTGGTTGTTGCTGCTGTATGTCAGTCATTTCTTGGCAGCGTTTCATAAAGTTCGTAAATGATTCTGTTCTTGCTTGTATATAGGCATCTATAATATCTTTAATTGCCTGAGCAATATTAATAGTTTTATTTTCAATTGTCAGTTTAAGTAAATTTTCATTTATCCAATATCGGTTAGTTTTAATATCTCGAATAATTGGTAAATAATCTGATATTAAAAAATATTTTTTAAATTCTTCATTTAACCGACTATTAAGAGCGTGATTTTGTAGTTTACTCCCAAAAGGTAGTTCTCTTTGTCTTATCAAAAGTGCTGTATATTGTGCGCCTTCATAATCTTCATATCCATTTTTAATATGAAATTCATTTTGTAAATAATCTTCAACTAAAACATATATTGCATAATGATTAGCAAAACTAGCTCTTGATTTTGAACCACGATTTGCTGCCTTTGTTTTAATATTGATATATTGTAATAATTGACTATTATTGAAAATAATATTCCCATTTTCCGGAAAATATTTATCCAGAATATCAATGATTATTTGGGTAAATTCATGATGTAATATTGGCATCAAAAATACTTCCTTGCCTAAATTCACATTCTATATTTTTACCATGTTTATTTCTGATTTTGTGATTTTTATCTGGTGATAAAAGTCTTTCCCCTTCGTACTCTTGCCATCCAAAAACTCTTCTTAAACCAATTTTTAGATATTCCTTTTGCAGTTCAATACTAATTGTCTTTCTGCCTAATTGTTTCGCAACAGCCGCAGTTGTAAAAGTTCCAGCAAAAGGATCTAATATGAGACTATCTTGATTACTACTTGCAAGAATAATTCTTTCTAACAATGATTCTGGTTTTTGTGTAGGGTGATTTTCATATTCTTCCATTCTGTATCTTACACGAGGAAAATACCAAGCATTACCAGGGACTTTTTCCGTATTATAGGGAGTGGGAACAGATTTTCTGTAATCAATTAATTTACGTTGTGAACCAGTTTTTGCTTCAACTTTTATATCATCTGCATTAAAAGTATAATCATTTTTATTTTTAACACAATGAAGAATCGGTTCATACATTGAACCAAAATATTTTTTAGCTTGTACTCCAGAACTATCATAATGCCACACTATTCTACTTAAAATAGTTAATTCTTTTCTTACGTAAATATCAAAATATGGCATTGCTTGGGTGCTGGTCATTAAATATAATGTTCCATTTGGTTTGAGGATGCGAATACATTCATTCAGCCATTGATATGACCAATTTATATATTCTTCTTCAGAATCCCATTGATCATGAAAATCACCAAATTTTTTACCTATATTATAGGGAGGATCAATAAAAATTAAATCTACTGATGCTGAGGAAATATGATTTCTTAAAACGTTCACACTATCACCATGAAATATGATATTTCCTTGTTGTTCATAACTTTGCATAATTATTTTTTGTAGTAAATATCTAACTACAGGAGAACGGGTGATAACTTATTGCTGTCACCTGTCCCCTGTTATCTATGACCTATTTATTATTCCCACTCGATAGTTCCAGGTGGCTTGGAAGTGATGTCAAAAACCACGCGGTTAACACCTTTGACCTCATTCACAATGCGGTTAGAAATTCCCTCTAACACATCATAAGGTACTCTTGCCCAGTCTGCTGTCATCCCGTCTTCGCTGGTGACAATCCGTAAAACTATGGGGTAAGCATAGGTTCTTTTATCACCCATTACTCCCACACTACGAATAGGTAATAATACGGCGAAAGCTTGCCAATAATCGTGATACAAGCCACGTTGGTTAATTTCTTGGCGGACAATTAAATCAGCATCCCGTAAAATATTTAACCTTTCGGCAGTGACTTCCCCTAAAATCCGAATTGCTAAACCAGGGCCTGGGAATGGTTGTCTTTGGACAATTTCTTCTGGTAAACCGATGGAACGGCCTACTTTACGGACTTCATCTTTAAATAGTTTCCGTAATGGTTCAACGAGTTTAAATCTCAAATCTTTGGGTAAACCACCAACGTTGTGATGACTCTTGATTTTTACTGCTACCCGTTCACCAGTTTTCGGATCAACATTGGTATCCGCAGATTCAATTACATCGGGGTAAAGTGTACCCTGTGCTAAATAATCAAAATGTCCTAATTCTTTCGATGTTTCTTCAAAGACACGGATAAATTCATGGCCGATAATCCGGCGTTTTTCTTCGGGATCTGTAACACCTGCAATGGCAGAAATAAAGCGATCGCGTGCGTTAACATACTCTACGGGAATATGAAACTGTTCCTTAAACAATTTCAATAACCTTTCTGGTTCTAATTTCCGCATAAAGCCTTGATCAATGAACACACAGGTTAGTTGTTCACCAATGGCTTTATAAAGTAAAAATGCCAAGGTTGAAGAATCTACACCCCCGGAAAGTGCTAATAATACGCGCTTTTCCCCAACTCTGGCGCGAATTTCTCGAATTGATTCCTCTACAAAAGCCGCAGTTGTCCAAGTCGGTTCACAGTCGCAAATATGGTAAACAAAGTTACGAATTAGTGCTAAACCACCTAGTGAATGTACTACCTCTGGATGGAACTGCACACCGTAAAGTTTCTTTTCGTGGTCTGCTATTGCAGCACAGGGTGTATTTTCTGTATGTGCCAGTAATTCAAAACCTGGGGGCATTTTTTTTACTGAGTCGCCATGACTCATCCACATGGTTGTGCCATCTTCGACGTTGGTTAACAAGTCTGTGGGATCATCTATATATAATGATGCTTTGCCATATTCACCCCGTTCAGCTTTGACAACTTCCCCTCCCAGTTGGTTCACCATCAACTGCATCCCATAGCACACTCCTAAAATGGGAATGCCTAAATTCCAGATTTCTGGATCACAATGGGGAGCATGATCGCTGTAAACTGAGTTTGGTCCACCGGAAAAGATAATTCCTTTGGGGTTGAGTTTGCGTAAATGTTCCGCTGTGGTGCGGTAAGAAAGAACTTCTGAATAAACTTGAGTTTCACGGATACGTCGAGCTATAAGTTCAGAATATTGAGAACCAAAGTCTAAAATGACGATTATTTGGCGGTTAAGCGCCTTTACATCTTCTTGGTTTGGAGATGTTTCTTCGGTTGGTAGAGTCACCGCTGTGTTCATGATGGTGGATGTGTGTCTTTGAGGATAAAAATTGTAAATACCATTTCCGGCTTTTTAGGTTAGTAATAATCAAAACACCTTTTTACAGCAAATTTTTCTGGATTAGGTACACATATGGGGAAAATATTCCCAGATCGAAATACTTAATAATATTTAGATGTGTACTTTATTTACTTGTAAAGTGCTGTTTTATGGTAATAACTACTGTTAAACCTATCAAGCCGATAAATTTGGCTTATTATTAATTGCAAAAATATCCATTTAGTATGGTATGGCGTAAATAAACAGACCATTCTCAATGGCTAAAAAGATTACGCCATATTACTTTTGACTTCCGCGAAGCGGTGTTAGGGTTCAATTAACAAAAAATTGTTTATTATTCTGGTTTGTTTATGATTATTCATATTAAATTAGCACAATTTTTCCATCAACATACAACCAGTTTTACTACTGGTGATAATTTGGCGATCGCGGTCAAAAACAACTGAACCGCAGACTGTGGTGTTAATTTCTCTATTGCTATGACTTTTTATATATTCTTGAGCGCGGTGATCAATTGTTTCTACAATACTACTGTAAATTTGGTTTGTCCAATTACTACCAGTTGTACTATCTAAATGACGTAAATGTTTCAAAGCAGCTTCTGCGGTAGGACTATAAAAGACAGTGTGTATATGGGAACATGGTAAACTGGCGATCGCACAATGAGCGGCTAAAATTTCCCGTCGGCCATCAGCTAAGTGATGATGGGTGTGAAAAATTCCCCCGGCAAGTTTCATCAGTTTACCGTGATAACCAAACAATAAAATTTCCTGCACACCCAAAAGATGAGCTTCGACTAATAAAGGTCCCAACCAGTTAGCTGTTTTTACCAATTGTTGGGGATTTATCCCTAATTTTCTCGCTAAATCTAAGCCATTTTCACCAATACAAAAAACTAAACTTTTAAACTGACTAGCTTTTTCTTTTAAGTCATCACGGAAAGCAGTTAACTGATCAGGTGTACTCAAAGGTTGAGAAATACCCGTTGTACCCAATAGAGAAAGTCCTTCCACTACACCAAAAGCGGAGTTAGAAGTACGAACGGCCAGCGATCGTCCTTGGGGTAAAATAATTGTCACTATAATTTTTTCCCCTGGTGCTAACAACCGTTGTAAATTCTCAGTGAGCAAATTTTCAGCATAACCATAAATCGCTGCTTTTCCATCATTATTTAATTGTTTACCAATTCCCTCTCCCCCTTGAATAATTACTCTTTCCCCATCTCCCTCGTACCATGTCACCATTGCCCAAATTGGTGTATTTTTTGTCAAGTCAAGGTTATCACCCGGATCACTACGGGTAATAGCTAAAGCTGAATTTTTAGAGATTCCAGCCACCTGTTCAATCGGAATATCTGCAATTTCCGCAGGTGTAATTAAATCTACTGAACTAAAAGTTAAAGCTTGACGCTGACGTAACCAATGTAAAGCTGCAACGGCCGCAGCGCAAGCAAACACGGGGAGAGTATATCCAGAATTAGTCATTGGTTATTTTTTACTGTCACCAGTTACCTAATTAAACACCTACTTCTAATAACAAAGCCTCCATCGCTTCCCAAGAAATGCCTTGTTGAATATAACGGGGTGATTCAGGATTATAAGGACTAGCTATGCGATCAATTGCCACAATAATGGCATCATCTGGTAATACAGGTACATCTGGATCAAAATCAGTAGGACGCATTAAAGAACTAGAAAATCCTTTAAACACAGCAATTTTATCTTGTTCATCACCAATACTTATGGTAACAAGTAGGACTTCTTGAGGTCTTTTGATGGTGTATTGTTCTAACCGTTTACCAATGGGACTATTCATCAAGAGAATACTGTTAATTTTAGTTAAGTGTTTGCATTATTATCATTATCTTGATGATTTAACGGCAGACTTTATCTTTTTTTTAGTAAGTGTTAGGGATAATCATTTATCCCTGAAGGGGGAGAATTGACACCATAGAGGTTAAAGTATTCTATTTATTGAGTAGCTGATCTGCCATGCTTACCTAGTTTTACAAATACAAAGTAACTTAAATAAACTACATAAATAACTAGGCCAACTATGCCCAAAAAGCCTAGAAAACCTGTTTTACTGTTATGGTGAAAATAATCCTTAAACATTAATGGTGCTTCAGCCCAAACACTACAGAAGGGATTTTTTAGAGATGCTGCTGAGAAAGTACAACTCAAAAATGGTAGCAAACTGATTGCACCCAAAAAGCTATACACTGTCATTGCCCAACGCCAAGATGTGAACATCAGTTTTAAAGGACTTTTGGGTAAGTAGTCTATTTCGTCATTGATATCAACCCAAAACCACAGGGAAATAGGAATCAAAATCCGCGCCATTAAAGCAGAAATAAAACTGATTGGTAATCCCCCAATCAATAAGTAAACTGTAATAGCTGATAAACTTGCTACGCGCCAGTAAATAATTAATAAGCGTTGTATTGCATCTGTTTTTTGTACAAATGCCCAAATGAGAAGAATAACAGGAATTATTAAAGTAAATAATAATGCTAATCTATAATCCATCCAAACGTAGGGGCGAAACCAAACTTGCGGCATAGCTTTTGTTAGTTGTTAGTTAATTAGTAAATTACCTACATTTCCCTCATCAGCCTCAGTAGGTTAAAGACCAGATTTAGTAACTGGTGGTAAACCAGTTGAGTTGTTCCACCAGTAACGTTGATAATTTCGGGTTTTACCAGTGATAGGCTGATAAAGTACACTTATGTTTCAATTCATCAGGAAAAATCCGTTGACTTTTCCTAATGATTTGTAAATTAATAATACTCATGGTGAGTATGCTAGAAGTGTAACCTAATCAGTTTTCAGTTCTGGGTTACTTACCGAACAGGTTTAGAGAAACCAGACTATGAGCAGTTCCTAGTCTTCATAAACCCGGCATTCATCTGCATCGGGGTTAGCATCACAGTATTGCTCTAAAGAGTTTTTGGGTTTGGTTTGACGTTGGTGAGAAGCTTCTGCTTGTAATTCTTCAACAGCATCCCAAGCGGCAGCGCATTCGGCGGAGTTGTTACCTGAAATATCACAGACGTTACGAGCTTCTTGAATCTCGTCTTGAATCTGTTCTTCGATGTTGTTGGTTTTTTCTTGAGTGTTTGTCATTGTGTTAATCTCGTTATTTGTTGTTTATACCAGAGTTGGAAGAATCAAAAATTTCAGTTGATGATAGTTTTGCTCTATGTCTTTGCCTACTATTTTAACCACTGAGTTGCTAAGTTGGACTTTACCGCTGATATTACATCACTAATACAACACATCAAACCTGCATATCTTCTGTTCCTCTTGATGTTTTAAGATTTGTCGGTGACGTAAATACAGAAAAAGAATAATACAATAGATTTAATATTTTAATGAATATGATAGGGAGTAGCCGCCCCACCGATCAAACTACTGAAAATATTAGCCTCAACACAGAGAGAAGTCGAGAAATTATGGCAGACCAAATGCAGTGGGCAAATGCCCTATCAACTCATCATTCCTTGGAAGCAGCTGTCACAGATGTGGTACAAAAAGCTGTTTCATCTTTGAAAGCACCTGCGGATTTAGGACTGGTGTTTATTTCTTCTGCTTTTACCAGTGAGTATTCCCGACTTTTACCGTTGTTGGCAGAGAAGCTGTCAATACCTGTGTTGATTGGTTGTAGTGCGGCGGGTGTAGTGGGGACAAATTCAGATAGTCAAACTCAAGAGATTGAGTCAGAACCAGCCATTAGTTTGACGTTAGCACATTTACCTGGGGTGGATATTCGGACTTTTCATGTTATGGGCGATCAGTTGCCAGATTTGGATAGTTCCCCGGATGCTTGGATTGATTTTTTGGGTGTACCTCCATCACCTGCACCTCAGTTTCTGTTATTTTCTAGTGCTTTTTCGGCTGGTACTAATGATTTGTTACAAGGGCTGGATTTTGCTTATCCTGGTTCGGTGGTTGTAGGAGGACAAGCTAGTGGTGGATTTGCCAGCGATCGCATGGCTCTATTTTGTAATGATCAGTTATATCGTCAAGGTACGGTGGGTGTGGCTTTGAGTGGTGATATTGTCCTGGAAACTATTGTCGCTCAAGGATGCCGTCCTATTGGTGAACCTTTACAGGTAACTAAGGCCGAACGGAATATTGTTTTGGAATTGGATGATCAAGTACCTCTCAAGGTGCTACGAGATTTGATTGATAGTCTCAGTGATCAGGAAAAAATGCTGGCACAGCATTCTTTATTTGTGGGTTTGGCAATGGATGAGTTTAAGCTGTCTTTAAAACAGGGTGATTTTCTGATTCGTAATTTATTAGGGGTAGATCCGGCGGCTGGGGCGATCGCAATTGGCGATCGCATACGTGCTGGACAAAGATTACAATTTCATCTCCGTGATTCCCAAGCCTCAGCAGAGGATTTAGAATTTCTCTTAAAAGAGTATCAATACCAAAGTAATGGTGAATCTTCCCCGCTGGCGGCCTTGATGTTTAGTTGCGTGGGACGTGGTACGGGGCTTTACGGTCAACCCAATTTTGATTCCCATTTATTTAGTCGTTATTTCCATGACATCCCCATGGGTGGTTGTTTTTGTGGTGGTGAAATAGGCCCAGTCAGCGGTAAAACTTTCCTCCATGGTTACACTTCTGTCTTTACAATTTGCCGCAGCAAGTAGGATGTGGGCTGTGGGGGAGATTAATAACTCAATCACCGATTAAGAGCTTACTGTTATTATCAATGGCGTGATGATGTCCGGTGTGAGTAACTGCACCATATTCTTGAATGTGATGACGCACTTCTAGGGGCAGGTTGGGATAATCTAAGACTCCGTCTCCATTGGCTATGGTTGCCCAAAAATCTCGTAAGTCTGGGGCTAGTTGCTTTGCCTGTGCTAGTGGTAGATTTAAGGGTGGTAAAGTTAGTAATTTGATTAAGAATGGGTAGGAGCGATCGCCCATCCATTGTTTTGATGATTCCTGCAACTTGGGAAAATCTGGTACTGATTCAACACGATGGGAAACTATATGTAACCATTCTTTTCCTAAACTATCTCTTTCAAACTCTAAGACACGATAGGGATGGGGATAACTGACCAATGAACCTGTGGTAATATCATAAACTCCATCAGCACAGGCGACATCTTGGACGTGTAAATGTCCAGTAAATACTAATTTTACTTCGTGCTTACGTAGTAAATCTAGGAATTCTGGGGCATTTTCTAACATATAACGATTTGCCATAGGATGATTTAACTGATTTGGCAAATGTTCAACAACATTATGATGCAACATGACTAAAACTATTTCATTATCAATTGCTGCTAGTTCTGTCTCTAACCACTGCAATTGTTGTTGATCTAAACGCCCAATTTGTTTACCGTCTTCATCAAAGGAATTAGAGTTTAAACCAATTAATCTCACTCCCGGTAATATTTGACAGTTGTAGTAAAATTGCTGTGAATTTTCATACCCAAATTTATGGTAATAATAGGGAAACTCAGTCAAACCAATTGATTGCTCGTTGGCCAAGAGAACAGGAACATCATGATTACCAGGAACAACATAAACTGGAAAAGGTAGCTGAGATAATCTTTTGGTTAACCAATTGTGATTTTCCGGTTCTCCATGTTGGGTTAAGTCTCCAGGGATCAAAAGAAAGTCTAAATCAAGTTGTGTTAAATGTTCCAATACACTCTCAAAGGCGGGAATACTAACTTCTACTAAATGAAATCGGCTAGGATGATCCCAGATTGTATGGGGTAGTGCAATGTGTAAATCACTAACTATGGCAAAGCGAAAGTTGATATCCATTGATTAAAAAAATGTTAAAAACAAATGCAAATACTCTTTTTATCAAAGTATAACTCTTGCTTTGTCTGGTTACGTAATAGCAAGTAGACTTAATATTTGTACATATTTATGTTTAATTTTATCTAAATTCCCATCAAAGGAGTATTGATTATGGCTTTGGTTCGAGTCCGTCAGCACGTTAATCCACTATCGAGAAAGTTTCAAACCCCTGTTGATCCCCCAGCGTGGGGAAAAGTTTATAGACAGCCCAATTTACCTCTACATTTAGATATTGGCTGTGCTAAGGGCAGATTTATACTCAAGATGGCGCAGGTAGAACCAAACTGGAATTTTTTAGGTTTGGAAATTCGAGAAACTTTGGTTGTGGAGGCTAATAAGTTGGGGTTTGAGTTGGGGTTAACAAATTTGCATTATTTATTTTGTAATGTCAATAATTCTTTAAGTCCCATTTTATCTACTTTACAACCAGGAATTTTACAAAGGATAACAATTCAATTTCCTGATCCTTGGTTTAAAAATCGTCATGCTAAACGGCGTGTAGTACAACCAAAATTAGTAACTGAGTTAGCTAATTATTTGGCTGTAGGTGGAGTGGTATTTTTGCAATCTGATCAGAAATTTATAGCTGAAGAAATGTGCGATCGCTTTTCTGAAAATCCTGTATTTGAGAAAATTGGTAATGAAGAATGGTTAGCAGAAAATCCGCTTCCTGTTCCTACAGAAAGAGAAATAGCAACGCAGAATAGGGGTGAACCTGTTTATCGAGCTATTTTTGTTAAACAAGAAGCCTCGGAATCAATCTGAACTCTTACTACATCCACAAAGCCTTAAGAAAGTTCAACCAAAACGAACTTACCTGAAGAACAAGCCCCATGTCTCAACTGCTAAGATTCTAGCTCAAAGAACACATAAAATTAACACACCTTGAAACGGCTAGTCCTAAATATTAAGTTTATTAAGTTAATTTATTTTCGACTCCAGTTGACATAAGCTACGTAAATTAGAGCTAACCCTTGAATAGGCATGAAAGCAATTATACTTTTGAGAATATAATGTGTTTCTAAATTGGACATGGTGCTAAAATACCCACAGCCAATTATCAGTAAAATTCCCCAGGTAATTTGTTTACGTTTGATGGTTAACATGATAGTCAAATTTGGATTTGATAGAAAAAAAACTTTGGATTAATATTGAATATTTAACTTAAACAGAACCAGAAAATATTTTAAATAAGGGAGAGTTAATTAAGGCAAAATATAGTTCTCCTGTTTGTGAAAGGTAATACAAACGCCATAAGTAATAGATAAAAATTGTACATAAACCCAGAATCTGCAACTTTTTAAACTTTATTAATTGCCAATAAAAAGCTTTGATTGGATGTTTGATGAACAACTCTATTGTTACGTGAACTGCTGCGATTAAAAATCCCAAAAACAACAGTGGGCCAAACAGATGTTCTGTTAGTGCTTGATGCCAATCGCCTCTAGCTAACGCCATAAATGAGCTTGTCATACCACAACCGGGACAGGGAATACCCGTGAAATAGCGTATTGGACAAACTAGAAATGGGAGTTTATATCCTTGGTTATAAAAGTGAGTCCCAAGTAGGGGGGTAAATGAGAATCCCAATATACCCCAACGTACTAACTTGCCGTGATATGAAAGCCGATTTAGAGATATTTTAAACACAGGTATAATATGAGGTCAAACGGCAAATACAACTTCCAATGCAGATGATTAAAACCAACCTTTCTTATTGGCAATATAGGTATTTAAGAATTCATCGTCTGTTTTGATTAAATAAATAATCCCTTCTGCTAAACCAATCACACCCATAACTACCCCACCAATTCCGCAGGTAAGTAGTGTACTCAACAACATGATGATACCTTCAGTTGTGTAACCGAGAATGAATTTGTGAACACCTAAAGCACCTAAAAGAATGCCACAGATACCCGCTACGACTTTTTTGTTACTGGCATCACTGGGATTAATATTAGACATGATTACAACTACTCCTTGAGGATAGACAAAATTGTGAAGCTTTGACTCTGATTGAGTATAATGGTTTTCAACCAGGGTGTTTAGCATCACTAACGGAAATTTCTGTCCTTAGTTTTCGTTGTAATGATAACCTAATACTTACATAAAATTTTGAATCTTAATAACTTATAAAGAACTTGAGCAGGTTAAGAATAGTTAAATATTTTACTCTGTAGAGTTTTGGAGTAGTTTTAATTTTTGTTACGTTGTTTGGTTTGTTGATGTCTGTCTACTGATAATCAGTTAATGCAAAATGATGTAAAAATCATGTTGGTATTTTAAAACCAACCTTGTCTTTTCATAAAGTATGTTTTAACAAATTCTTCATGATTTTTGTTGAGGTAAATCATGCCTTCAATTAAACCTACCAACTGCATAAGTATTAATGTAAAACCGTAGGTGAGAGAACCACCGACAACGGAAATTACTAACATAATAAATCCTTCTGGAGCATAACCGAGAATAAATTTATGTAGTCCCAATCCACCCATAATAATGCCACAATAACCAGCTAGAAGTTGTTTGTTAGCATGAGATGGATTAATATTTGTCATTTTTATGTAAACTCCTGAATTGATAGGGGTTAAAATTATAAAATCTGAGTATGTATAGCTCAATTCAGCATAATTCTCTGACTCTGGGAAGTATGGATACTAATTTTCTATTTTGTTAAGTGTAGCTACACTTAACTTTGATAAAACTAACTACAAAAAATAGTGTTTACAGCCGCAGGAAAATTATTTCCGAACTATTCAAAATTCCTAGTGATGAGGGGAATATATTGTTTATATGAGTTGTTGAGACTAATACCAAATTGATATGAAGCTGGATAGAATATTATCTTAATAATAAACCACAGATAAACGCGGATGGGAGGAGATAATTTGATGCGTTTTATGGTTCTATACAGCATCACATAAAATTTGTCTCCTATAAATACACTTACCTGTATTCAGATGATGAGTTAATGAAAACTTTAACCACTAAAAAAATACAGGTTTTGTAATTGTTTAACGAGTCTAGGTTCAGGATTTTAGGCTTGTTAAGTGGAACTTCTGGACAGGTTGGTAACTCAAAGTTTATATGTTGATCTAAGCAAATGTTTTTGATTTTTTCATCCGTAATTGTCTGTTTTAATTATTGCTGCTGCCTAAGATAAACAAACTCAATAATGTGCCACTATTCCAAAGGCTGTGGAGAAGCATGGGGGCGAGGAGATTGCGCGATCGCGTGTACACTATTCCTAGAACCATACCTAATGCTGTGAGTGGCAATATTTCCGATAAGCTCAGATGAGCAGCAGCAAATACTAAACTACTAACCACAATAGAACCTGAAACTGGAAGGTAGCGAGTTAAGGAGGGTAATAAAAAGCCCCGAAATAGAAATTCCTCAAAAAATGGAGCAGCTACAGCAGCGGTAAAGAAAAATATCCCCAAGGCCAGATTGTCTTGACTTTCTAGTACCAGTTGTAAGAGTGGGTTACTGCCACCTTGTCCTTGCCATAATTTTTGATTAATTAAGGAGACAACGACTACTATGGGTAAGGCGGTACAGTAGCCAGCTATTCCCCATAAAAACCAGTTACTAAAAAAACGGAATTTAAACCAACCTTCTGGTAGGGGAAAATAGCGCCTGATGGAAAAATACAGTACAGTGAAAGCACCGAAAGCAACCAGTAAATAACTTACTAATACAGAAAAAGCCTGAATACGGGCGTTGTCTGAGGAACGGGGTAGGGGAATAATGCTGAGTAATTCAGGTATAAATAGTTGTCCCATTAATAAAAATCCCAGGACAAATACTTGTAAAATTGTTTCGACACTCCAAGGTGTTGACCAAGGTTGATCGGCATTTGTCGCTAAGAGAGATGCTTTACCTTTGAGAAAAAGCTGAATAATTAAAGCTACTAGGAATATAACACCGATAAACGCCGCTAAACTGGGGATAATGGCAATTAAGGCTAATTTCAAGATTGCATCGGTGGCAACTGCTTGTTGTGCAGTTTGTATATCTGTTAAAGCTGCTTGACGTTGTTGGAGTTGGTATAGCTGAATTAAAGCTGTGAAGCGAAACCAACTATCTAAATTTGCTTGAATTAGTGGTTGAGCATTTGGGAGTAAACGCGGGGGGTCGCTCCAAAGTCCACTTAAAACATTAGCAGTTTCCGTAAATTTGGATTCTGAATTTGTCTGGACTTGACTCCAGGTTTTGAGGGCTGTTTCTGTTTCTCCCTGTTGAGTTTGTAAAATTCCCCAGCGTAAGTCCAATTCATTTCTTAGTTTTTGCAGCTTGCTGATAGATTTTTCTATTTGCTCTTTTTGTACTTCTAGAGGATCATTTGCTAGGGGTTGGGGAGGTGTGATAGCTGTGATGTCTGGCGATCGCAATTCTACGAGTTTTGTTTTTGCCTTGTCTAAGCTAGTTTGAACAGAGTTACGAGCTTGTTGATATTGCTTGGCGGCACTTTCCAAAGGTTGATCACCGACTATGGCTCTCCGCAGTGCAATAAAGTTCTCATCACTGCCATCTTCTGGTTGCCAAGCTTGGGCTTGGAGAACAATATTAGTTTGATAGAGTTCCAAGCGACTTTGGAATTGTGGTTTTTGCCAACTAGCAAATAAAGACCAGCCAGACAATATGATTGATAAAAGTGTTAGGAGAATTAACAGAAACCGTTTAAATGTCATCTATCCCTCTTTTACTTACCGGTGGAGAGCGTGCGCCCCTTGGAAATTATAAGCTAGTGGGGAAGATTGGGGGATATCAATTAGCGATCGCTCTGTAGCCAAATTAGCCATACTCACCAGACTGTGTTAAATTACTGGCAACTCATTGTATCGCTTAACCTTAGTTGGGAATCTGCCTAACTCTGACTATTCACCAGTGGCTCATCAACCACTAAATTTGATTTTCAGTGTACTTACAGTAATCCTAGATTGAGTTTCAGCACTTTGTATAAATTTGTTTCTGATAGTTTCTGATAGTTTCTGAGTGAAATAGTTTGAGTTAATCAGGCAACCTAGCTATCAAAATGGCTACTTCCAAAAAATCCTGAAAAACACAACTACAATGTTTGATTACAAAAATAAATTTAACATTTCCAGAATACTTCTAACCTTAGCTACTTCTGCGGGAATCTCTGTTTTTTCTTACTGTCTTCCTGCTTTTAGCCAAACTCCTAATAGTGAAATTAATTCTGCACGAATTGAACAAAAAAAATTTAAAGTTGGTATTACAGGTTCTGCTCCCTTTGTAGTTAAAAGTAGCGATAATCAATATCAAGGAATTAGTTTAGATATTTGGCAACAATTCACACAAGCTCAAAATCTGGAATATGAATTTATTCCTCAGCAAAATGTCGAATCTGGCATTAATGGGATCAAAAAAGGTGAATTAGATGTAGTGATTGGACCAATTAGTATTACCGCTGAACGTCGGCAAGAAGTTGATTTTTCCCAGCCTTTTTACATTGCTCAAATTGGGGTATTAGTACCTAGTGAAGCTCCCTCTTTGTGGAGCAGACTTAAACCCTTTTTTGGCATAGCGACCCTTTCATCAATAGGATTTATTTGCCTATCTTTGTTTATAGTTGGTAACTTAATTTGGTTAGCAGAACATCGTCAAAACAGCGAACAGTTTCCTAAGTCTTATATTAATGGAGTTGGCAATGGAATGTGGTTTGCTGTAGTAACATTAACTACCGTTGGTTATGGAGATCGCGCTCCTGTTACCAAAGCTGGACGTATCATTGCCGGGATTTGGATGATGGTGACACTGGTAACAGTTTCTTCTCTCACCGCAGGTTTAGCATCAGCTTTTACCTTATCAATGACAAATTTAAGCAATGACAGTTTTCAGTCACCAGAAGACCTCAAAGGAGCGCGGATAGCAGTAGTTTCAGGGACGACTGGTGTGAAGTGGGGTAAATATTATCAAAGTAGATTAATAGAAATAGGAAATTTACCTGAAGCAATTAAGTTAGTAGAAACAGGTAAAGCTGATGGAGTAATCTTTGATAATCCTGCACTGGAATATTATTTAAAACAAAATCCTCAACTTGATTTAAAAATAGCAGATTTTTCCGTCGGTACTGAAAGTTATGGCTTTGCGCTACCAATGGGTAGTTCTTTAGTTTACGACTTGGATGTAAATCTGTTGCAGTTAGAGCAAGAGGGAAATATCCAAGAAATTGCCGATAAATGGCTTAAATAAATTTCAGCATTTATCAATTAATTAGGATTTACTTTTGGTGATAGCTGTTCGTTGTAGGTAAAAAAGTCTAGAACAGCGATTTTCAACCTTGTTAATTTTTATTTTTATTTACATCAATCAAAAATCAAATCTGATTAATATAGATACTAAATAAGCAATAAAACACCGCAAAGGGTGTTCTGCTGAAAATCACCATATTTTGATTGCAAGGTTGCGAATTTATGCAAAAGACTTTTAAATCCTGGCATGATTTATTTTTAAATTTAAAAGCCAATGAATATCAAGTATCAGCAGCTTGGGAAAATTCAATTATTGATCCAGAAAATGATACATTACCACCAATAAAAATAATCAATATTGCAGAAAATAATGCTTTTATCTCCTATTTAGGAGAAGTTGAACTACAAGCCTTGAGCAAACAATTTAATCTTGACTTAGATATTATTCAAAATAATCCTGAATTTGCTAGTTATCAAGTAAGTAATCCTCATATCCATATACAAGGATTTACAACCTCATCTATTGATTATCAAGTAATCGTTAATAACATCAATTCAGAAGATATTATAAATTTACTTAGTCAATTAGGAGGAGTTAATTTACCTGAACCGCTGCAATTAAAACTCAATTCCTTAGATCAGGTTAACTTAGGATTAGCAACATCAGAGATTTACTTATATTTTAATGATGACATTCAGTTAAATTTAAATGACTTTTTTAATCTGAGTAGTAATTTACAATTACCATCTATCAATATAGAAGAAATATTTAACAGCTTCATTACTAAAATTTTTGGTACATCTAAACTGATCATTTCTGAGGCTAAATTAAGATTATCACCAGAAGATATCAGTAATAAGCTGAGTTTAACAGGATTAATCAACGACCAAGAAGTTGAATTAACCTTTAGCGATAGAATCACACTACAATATCAATTATCTGATGATATTGATTTTAGTAGTTTAACAAGTGATCTCCCTGTAATCAAAGATTTAAAATTAAGAAATGGGGAACTCATTATTACTGATAATACCTATTTATGTAACCATACAAAATTAGGAAGAATCAATATCAACAAAGGTTTTAACTTTATTGGAGATATTAACTTAACAAGTTTGAACACAGATTTCAGTGGTTTTATTAACAGTCAACTAGCTATTGATGATTTAGGAGTTTTAATTAGCTTTGATCCTGGGGGATTAGTCAGTTTAACTGGTGATATTAAACAAAACACTCCGCTAATTTCTGTACAAGATTTTCATGCTAATTTTACTAACCTGTTGTTTAGTATAGATATTGGTGCTAATTTAGAACCGAGTTTTGAATTAATAGGAAATCTAGCTATTCAAGGCTATGATTTGACTCAAGATGATGAACCTACATTATTTCTTACTGGTGCAGTTGCTCTTGAACCCAAATCCTTAACGGCTTTCTTTTCTCAACAAGGGGAAAATTCTTGGTGTAATCCCTATGGTTTAGTAGGGACTGAACTGCGTAATATTTGTTTTCAAGGAGGTGGTACTTATTTACCACCCTATTTTGATAACTTTGGCTTTATTGGGGATTTGAAATGGGACTCAATAGACATTGAGATAGCATTCCTCATGGATACCAATGACCCTCATAAACTGGCGTTAATTTTAACTACAAATCAAGCAGTTAGCTTAGTAAAATTATGGCAAGGACCACTAGCTGGTTTTGTTTGTAAACAAGTTAATTTCTCAACTGATTTAGTTGATCAAACATTAGAATTTTTAAATACATTTTTAGATTTAAGCATCGAATCTATTGATAGAGAAGGTGATGGAAAATATGAGCCATTAATCAAGATTGTTCCTTTTGCAACAGAAATTGCCGGACAACCTATATCAGCAGGATTAGAGATTAATGGTAAAGTTACAGCTTGGAATCATGAAGCAACTTTAATTTTACAAAGTGATCAAGCTTTTCAGAAAATAGAAGGATCATTAAATGTTCCAGAAATTGATTTAGGAGTTGTCAAAGTTGGGGGGACAGATGACGATTGTTTAGATTTAGCCTTAAAGGTAACACCGACTGAACAATATTTATCCGGTGATGGTCAAGTTGAAATTTTTGATCAAGAAATTGCCAAAGTTGAATTCCAAATTACTCCTACAAATGCCATTTTTAAAGACTTTGATTTGAGTTTTGCTAATCTGATTAGTATTGATGTTGATAACCTGAGTATAGATATAAAATCTGGTATTGGTAATGGTTCAGGAAAAATTTTAGTATTGGGAAATACCATTGCTGGCAGCACATTTTATTTAACTAAAAATGGAATTACAATCCATAATACAACTCTGAATTTAGCCGGGTTTTTAACATTAGATATTGAAAGTTTAACAATTAACTTAGCAAATAACCAGGCAACAGGAACTGCTGACATTACGGCTTTTGAGCAATCATTAGGTACTGGTACTTTATCATTTAATCATCAAGCTATTACCATTAATAATGCCTCTTGGAATTTAGCAAATATTCTGAAGATAGATGTGCCTAGTTTTAGTCTTGATTTAACTAATAAAACAGTTTTTGGTTTAGGAGATGTCAGCATCCTGGGTAGAAAATTTTCTGCTGTAGATATTAGTCTGACTGAAAGTGGATTTCAATCTAGTGGTGATTTCAATTTTGGTATTTTAGCTTTCCATAGTGCTACTTTAATTCTTGGTAAAGGAAAAAATGGCAATATTAATAATTCTGCTAGTATTGCAGGTCATGTCAAGTTTTTGGGTTACGATTTTTTCAATGTCAAAGCGAGTGCTGATAGTAGTAAATTAATTTTATCTAGTAGCTTTAATTTTGGGGGAATTATCCTTCTCAAAGGATCTAAAAAACGCAAAAATGCCATTATTACCTTGAAAAAAGACAAAAATGGACGCTATCATACTGTGATATCGGGACGTTTTTATCTATTCAACCAAGAGTTAACTGCTATTAATATTAAGGATTTACAAAAGCAAAAAAAAGTAAAAACAACATGATAGCTGAATCAGCAAGTCTTAATTGCTTTCTGCCGACGATATTCATCTATAGATAAAAATCTCCACTGGGAATTTTCAGAAAGTTCTAATACCCATTGATGATAATCAAATAAACTTTCCCTATGTCCCACACTAATAAAAGTTTTATTCGTTGCTTGTAATTGATGATATAAATTACTTTCGTTATCTAAATCTAAAGCGCTGGTAGCTTCATCTATGATGGTAAAACTAGGACGAGAAATTAATATTCGTGCAAAAACAAGACGTTGTTGTTCTCCCAATGACAATGTATTTTCCCAATTAAATTCTGTGTTTAAACCTTTGACACGGGTGAGTAAATGTTGCAGATTCACTTTTTGCAAAACTTCTTCTAGTTCGCTATCACTGATTTTTTTATCTGTGTGGGGATAAAGTAACTGTTCGCGCAAAGTACCCAAAATTATGTAAGGACGTTGGGGAAGAAACAACATTTCTCTTAAGGGAGGCCGGACAAGACTACCGCTTCCTGAGTTCCATAAACCAGCGATTGCCCGCAGCAATGAACTTTTACCTCTTCCACTAGGACCAACTATTAATAACCCTTTTCCTGGTTGCACCGCTACTGATAGGTCTTCAACAATTACTTTTTCATAGTTTGGAGTTTGTAAGGTAACATGATCAAATTCTATACTTTCATTTTCTTTGAATTTAATAGTGCTAACATTCTCAGGTTGTTTAATAACTTCAGCTAAAGTATCTGTAAAGTTAGCTAACCGTTCAACATAACTAGAAAAGCTGCCTAAACTCCCAAATTCACCTATTAATCCTCCCAGAGCATTAGAAAAGAGAAAACAACATAAACTTGCTTGGCTTATTTCTCCATAATCAATTTGATCTTGAATAAATAAAGGTGTAAGGATGAACATGGAAAATATAGTAATAGCTGACTGATAAGCTCTATTGAAAATGTCCTGTCCTCTTTCCCAATTCAGTCTTTGTTCAGCATTTTTGATGACATTATCAAATCTGCGCTTAATTATATTTAGTTCTTCATCTTCTCCCTGAAAAAAAGCTATTGATTCTGCATGGTTTCTGATGTGAGTCAAACAATAATTGAAGTCGGCTTTAAATTCTAGTTCGTTTTTATTAATCTCATTTAGTTTTTGCGTTAAGTAAATAGCAATTGTATTTCCTATAATTGTATACAAAACTAGATAAATTGTAATTTGTGGAGAAATAGTCCACAATACAACTAAAAAAGTGAACATTTCCAAAACTTTTTCCATGAAAGTCGTGGAAAATCTTAAAGCATTGTTTGTAATTGGTTCTAGCTCTTGGGCTATACGTTGATCGGGATTTTTTAGAGTAGAGCGAAAATTGATGTGATAATAAGCACTATTATTTAAATATTTTTCTAAAATGTGATTAGTTAGCCATTTGTACCAATCTAGAGAGATTTTTTTTCTGATATATCTGGAAAATCCTACTAATAAGACTGTCATCACAATCACTAGGGTAGAAACCCATAATGTACTGAAATACTTAGAAATATCTCTCTCTTCAATGACTATATCAAGCACATAGCGATTCCAGTAGCTACTAAAGGCAGTCATACCTACCAGTGCAACTATCAATAATAATAGGAGACATAGCATTCCCCATGAGCGAATTACTTCTGTGAATGCTCTGCCGTTAATACTTGTAGGATACCAATAAGGTTGAGCGACTAATCTCAGATCCTCCCAAAATTGAGTAAAAACAGAGACAGGATTTTTTTTGTTTTGATCCCTAGCAACTGGATTAAGCATTTGTATTTATATATATTCTGTTTTGAATCAGTACAAATTAGGAAATTTGATTGACTTTTTACGTATTTATATCATGTCTGTTTGCTCACTGTGCTGCTGGTGAGAAATCTAGTTAAAATATTTATGATTTTCGTAAATAGTTATACAACTATTAGGTAAATAACCCCTGTATGAATAAGTAAAGATGATCTGGGGTAAAAAAATATCAATTATGATCAATGTTTGTAGGCAATTTTTATGAAGTCTGTGTTTTCTGGCTAGGAATCTTGTTTGATTTATAAATAAGTATTAAATAGTTTAACTTATTTAATTAGTGCTTGAACCTAAATAGATTGAACAAGAATCAAACAAGATTCCTATGCTTTTCAAAGAAAAATGAAACTTATTTGTATTTAAATTTCTTCCCAATCAGAAGGCCATTTGAAAGTCCAGATTGGTGGGGGAGAAGCAGGTTGAGGAGCAGGCTGTGGCTCTTCTGGTTTTTCTGGTGGTTCTTGTTCAGCTAAAAAGCGGGCAAAGAATGGCTTTACCTGGGGTTCTAAGATTTTGCTAGGCATTGGTTGTTGCTCTCTATGGTTCAGAAATTACATTAGCTTTCAGTTATGTTGATTACTGAAAACCATTAGTTAGATGATTGCAATCAGTACAATTACATCACCACAAGATAATATAGTCCACAGATCAGGGATGATACTGTGAGATATATACTTCTTAATATTAAATCATACATCGTTTCATGTACATTTCACAGTGTCTTCATGACATAATTTTCCTCTGTAGTAACGTATACATACAGCGACTAAGATATCTGCACTACAAAGATTGTATGATTTAATTTTGTACCTCATTTGAACTCAATACCATGTATTACTAGTTTGATGAGGGACAAATAAGAATTATGACTAAGGAGTAATAAAACATATTAGATACAGATATGTTTTCATGATTTTTATCTCTGCTGCTGGAGTGCCTCATGTTGAAAAATCAAAAAGGTGGGAAAATACCACCTAAAATATTATTTACCTACTCTCCAAACACACTAGCAAAAAAGTCTAAAGTCTCTTTCAAAGCCTTGATAAAAACATCAATTTCTTCACGAGTATTGTAAAAAGATAAACTCACCCGTGCAGTTCCTGCTAACTCTAAATGACGGTGTAAAGGTTGAGTACAATGATGTCCAGAACGAATCGCTACCCCTTCTTGATCTAACAAAGTTGCTAAATCATTAGCGTGAACTTCAGAAACTGTAAAAGCTGCCAAAGCCGCTCTACCTTCGCCGTGAGCATCGGGTTTTGGCCCGTAGATTCTAATTTGGGGTATTTGGGCTAATTGCTCAAATAAATAGGCTGTTAATTCCGCTTCATAGGCATGGATTTGCTCCATACCGATATTAGTAAGATAATCTATAGCTGCACCAAGGGCGATCGCCTCACCAATTGCAGGTGTACCGGCTTCAAATTTATGGGGTAATTCTGTATAGGTGGAATGGTCTAAATAGACCTCTGCAATCATTTCTCCACCACCCATAAATGGCGGCATTGCTTCTAATAATTCTAATTTACCATACAAGAAACCAATGCCTGTGGGAGCGCACATTTTATGACCGGAAGCTACCAACCAATCACAATCAATTTCTTGGACATTGATAGGAGTATGGGGGACACTTTGACAAGCATCCATTAAGAATTTCGCGCCGTATTTGTGGGCAATTTCGGCAATTTCTTTGACTGGATTTACACAGCCTAATGTATTGGAAATATGAACTATAGAAACCAGTTTTGTTTTCTCAGAAATAAGGTTTTTGAATTGTTCAAAATCAAAAGTTTCTTCTGGTGTGAGTTCGACAAATTTTAAAACCGCGCCTGTTTTTTGAGCGACAAATTGCCAAGGAACTATATTACTATGGTGTTCCATAACTGAGAGAATTATTTCATCTCCCGGTTGTAAGTTGTTCATTCCCCAACTGTAAGCTACTAGGTTTATTGCTTCGCTGGCGTTGCGGGTAAAAACAATTTCTTGGCGAGATTTTGCATGAATAAAGTTAGTAACTTTGTCTCTTGCTGCTTCGTAAGCGTCGGTTGCTTTTGCACTTAAATAATGTGCGCCACGATGAACGTTTGAGTTATATTTTTCGTAATAATCACGCCATGCGTTTAATACTGATATTGGTTTTTGGGAGGTGGCGGCGTTATCGAGGTAAACGAGGGGTTTACCGTGGACTTCTTGATGTAATATTGGGAAGTCTTTGCGAACTTGATCGGCTAGGGTTTTGGTAGAAGTGAATGTCATTTTTAATAAGGATTTCAGGGGTACAGAATAATTTCTAAAATTTAGAAATTCGATAATTCAACAGAAACTATAAAGTTCGTAGTAAGGAATTTAGTCCTTAAAATCTTTATGTTTGAGCGATGAATCGCTCACTACGAACTTAAGAAAGATGCTTTACTTACTTGTGAGGGTAATGACTGTTTTTAACAGTTTTTCTCGCAATGATAAAACAGGAATTAAGTTAATAATTTCTGCTGCGAAAGCATTAACTAATAATTTGCGTGCGTCGGTTTCATCTATTCCGCGACTTTGCAAGTAGAAGATTTCATCATCTTCTAATTGACTGACAGTTGCACCGTGAGCGCATTTAACGTTATCAGCAGTAATTTCTAGTTGGGGTTTGGTGTCAATTCTGGCTTTTGATGATAACAATAAATTGCGGTTTAATTGTGCTGCGTCGGTTAATTGTGCGGGTTTGGGTACGAAAACTTTACCGTTAAATACACCATGAGCGCGATCGCCTATAATGCACTTATGTAGTTGTTTACTTACACCGTGAGGATGATTTAAGGATATAGCACTGTGAGTATCAGCTAATTGTTTATCAGCAATAACTGTTAAACCATTGAGTGTGGTTTCTGTTTGTTCTCCAGTTTGTAAAATCTCCAAATTATGACGGGAAATTTTACCACCAACGGTTACAGCATTACAGCTATAACGACTATATCGTGCTTGTGTTACCGCAGTTTTACCAATGTGAAAAGCAGCATCACTTTCTAACACAACTCTATTGTGATTAACCTGAGCATTTTCATTTACCCAGATTTCTGTCACACTATTATTAAAGTAAACTTGCTGCTCTTGTGGAACAGGCATCTTGCCTGTGATATACTCTTCAATTAAACTCACATGAGAGTTACTTTCAGCAACTACTAAACAACGAGGTTGAGAAATAATAGCACCTTCAGCAGCAACAGAAATAAATAACAAATGAATGGGATTTTCAATCACCACATTTTTACCCACCCAAACCACTGCCACATCATTTAAACCAGCAGTATTTAAAGCAGTAAAAACATCCCTTGTACCCTCAGACTGAGCTAAATATTTTTGGGCAACATCATCAGGTAAAACATCCAAATTACCAACCTTCAAACCAGCAGGTAAACTTTCAGTATTAGATAAACTTGGTGCAAAAACACCATTCACAAAAACCAACCGCTGAGAAACTTCAGATAAAGCTAAACCATCTGGTAGGGACAATTCATGAATTGTCTCTACATTAAAACTTACCTCTTTTAGAGCAGATAAATCAGTAAAACGCCATTCTTCATCGCGGGTATTAGGAATTACAGAATGACGCACCCATTTAACAGCATCATTCTTAATTTGTTGTATCCAACCGCTTTTTTCAGATCCAGAAACCTGATTTAACAACCCAGTTAAAAACTCATCTCTATCTAACAAAGAATCAGCAATAGAACTAGGAGAAACTTCAATAGTCATAATTACACACCTACCCCTAAAGCTTCTGCTAACACCCAATCATAACCGCGAGATTCTAACTCTAAAGCTAATTCCTTGCCACCACTTCTAATAATGCGTCCCTGTGCCATGACATGAACAAAATCAGGGACAATATAATCAAGAAGACGCTGATAATGAGTAATCATAATTGTGGCATTTTCAGCATTAGTTAACTGATTCACCCCATTAGCAACAATCTTCAAAGCATCAATATCTAAACCAGAATCAGTCTCATCCAAAATTGCCAACTTAGGTTCTAAAATAGCCATTTGCAGAATTTCATTCCGCTTTTTCTCCCCACCAGAAAAACCCTCATTTACACTACGTTCCAGAAAAGAAGAATTCATCTTCACAACATCCAACTTTTCCTCAACCAAATCATCAAAATCGAAAGCGTCAACTTCCTCTAAACCCTGCGCTTTACGACGAGAATTATAAGCAACCCGTAAAAAATCTAAATTGCTCACACCGGGAATTTCCAAAGGATATTGGAAAGCCAAAAACACACCACTTCTAGCCCTTGCTTCCGCTTCCATATCCAGTAAATTCTGACCTTGGAAAACCACCTCACCACCAGTCACATCATAAGCAGGATGGCCAGCCAAAACCTTAGAAAACGTACTCTTACCAGAACCATTTGGACCCATAATCGCGTGAATTTCACCAGCGCGAACCTGCAAATTCAACCCCTTCAAAATAGGAGTACCATCAACATCAGCAGTCAAATCCTTAACCGACAAAATCAAATCACTATTCTCAACAATCATCTTCTTTCCTCTCTTTCTTCTTCTCTTTCTTCTTCGCTTCCTTCGTTCCTTCGTGGTTCATTAAAAAAGAACCTCAAAGAAAACAGATTAACCAACACTACCTTCCAACTTCAAACTCAACAATTTATCAGCCTCAACAGCAAATTCCATAGGAAGTTGATTGAAAACATCCTTACAGAAACCGCTAATCATCATAGAAATAGCATCTTCTGAGGAAATACCACGTTGAGCAAAAAAGAACAATTGATCTTCACCAATCTTAGAAGTAGAAGCCTCATGTTCAACCTTCCCGGTATTATTCTGAACTTGAATATAAGGAAAAGTATTAGCTTGAGCATTATCCCCAATTAACATAGAATCACATTGAGAATAATTTCTCGCACCCTTTGCAGTCGGATTAACTTTCACCAAACCACGGTAACTATTGCTTGAATTTCCAGCAGAAATACCTTTAGAAATAATTGTACTGCGAGTGTTTTTCCCAATATGAATCATCTTAGTGCCAGTATCAGCTTGCTGCATATTATTTGTTAATGCAACTGAATAAAACTCACCCACAGAATTATCACCAACTAACACACAACTAGGATATTTCCAAGTAATAGCAGAACCGGTTTCTACTTGAGTCCAAGAAATCTTAGAATTGACACCTTGACACAAACCACGTTTAGTTACGAAATTGTAAATTCCACCTTTACCCTTTTCATCACCAGCGTACCAGTTTTGCACAGTAGAATATTTAATTTCGGCATTATCTAAAGCCACCAATTCTACCACCGCAGCGTGTAACTGGTTGCTGTCGTACATGGGTGCTGTACAACCTTCTAAATAAGAAACATAACTACCTTCTTCGGCGACAATTAAAGTCCGTTCAAATTGTCCTGTATCACCGGAATTAATGCGGAAATAGGTAGACAATTCCATTGGACATTTTAAGCCTTTGGGAATATAAACGAAAGAACCATCACTAAAAACAGCCGCATTTAAAGCTGCAAAATAATTATCAGCAACGGGAACAACACTACCCAAATATTTTTTAATCAGTTCTGGATGTTCTTGCAGTGCTTCGGAAAAAGAACAGAAAATAACGCCATCTTTGGCGAGTTTCTCTTTATATGTAGTAGCGACAGAAACACTATCAAAAATTGCATCAACAGCAACATTAGTTAATCTTTTTTGTTCATTTAAAGGAATACCTAATTTTGCAAAGGTTTCCAATAAAGTGGGATCAACTTCATCTAAACTGTTGAGTTTTTCTTTCTTTTTCTTAGGTGCGGAATAATAAATAATATCCTGATAATTAATAGGTGGATAGGTGACATGAGGCCATGTAGGTTCTGTCATCTTCAACCACTGACGGTATGCACGAAGACGAAATTCTAACATGAATTCTGGTTCTTCTTTTTTAGCGGAAATTAAGCGAATAACGTCTTCATTTAGTCCACGAGGGATGGTGTCGGTTTCGATGTCGGTGACAAAACCGTACTTGTAAGGTTGATTGACTAAGGTTTTAACTGATGCGCTCATCGTTTCTCTCGTGTTCTCTTTAAAGGATAGGAGACGGGCTTTATAATGCTAATTCCCGTTTTTTGTACCTATTGCTAACAAGACTGCTAGAATGGGTTTGAGGATTAAAACAATTCGGCTGTTGTTTAATCTCATTTTCATTGTACGATAGATTAACAACAACATTGTTGTTTAAGTCAAATTTTTTGAATTTTTTTGAACTTTTTCTTGGGACTAAAATGGCCACTACCCAGCAGTCCTCCACTAAGCAGGATATTTTAGAGTATCTTTTGAAACATACGCAAGCGACGGCTCTGGAACTTGCGGAAATACTAGAAGTCAGTCCCCAAGCGATTCGTCGCCATTTAAAGGATTTAGAAGCTGATAATTTAGTGATATATTCTATACCTGAAAATTCTGGTATGGGCAGACCCCAACATATTTATCATTTAAGTCCGAAGGGTAGGGAATATTTACAAAAAAGTGTCGCCAGTTTAAATGGTGGTTATGGAGAGTTTGCGGTTTCGCTGTTAGACACTTTAGCGGCAACTGTTGGACGTGAGCAAGTTAAAACGATTTTACAAAAGCAATGGGAACGCAAAGCGCTGGAATATCGAGAAAGGGTGGGTAAAGGTTCTTTAAAGGAAAGGGTTGCAGCTTTGGTAGAGTTGCGAAAAGCGGAAGGTTTTATGGCTGAGTTTCACCCTGTTGAGTCTGATGTTAATGGTGGTGAAAAGTTTATTTTTATGGAACACACTTGCGCTATTTCTGATGTTGCGGAGTCATTTCCTAGTGTGTGTGGAAATGAGTTAGAAATGTTTGCAGCGATTTTACCTGATTGTAGCGTGGAAAGGACGCATTGGTTGATTCATGGTGAGCATCGTTGCGGGTATTTGGTGCAAAAAAGGTAGGTGGTGTTGAACGCAGATGGACGCGGATAGACGCGGATGAGGAAAATAAAATATGGAAGTTGAAAGTATAATATTTATTGCAAAAATTTTACTTTTTGAACTTACTTTTTGAACTTTTTTAATTTACAAAGCTATTAAATACTGTTAAAATACATAAGATAAAATAATTTCTCCAGGTGTATATTTTTGCGTCCACAAGAGATTAAAGAAGAACTCAAGTCATTAATTGAGCAAGCATCAACCACAGATCCCAGTTTAGAAATTAGGCTAAAACAAATTAATCGCTGGGTTAAAGATGTAAAACCTGGTTCTTTGACTGCTAAAAAGTTTGTCCTCTTTTTCCTGCAACAGATAATTATTGATGCTAGAACTTACTTAGATATCAAAAGTTTAACTGATGAAGATAAACGACAGCAGTATTATCAGGAAATGACTCCTTGTCAGAGATATTGGTATAGTTATCTTTTTCCTAAATGGTTGGAAGAAAAAGATCCTAATTTTGAAACCTGGAAAAAAAATTTAATGGCTGGAAATTTTGATCAAAGTGATACTGAAATCTTAACAGCAGTAGCTAAGGAAATTAAACAACGTGGGTGGGATTTATGGCAATCTTACATTGCTGATGTAGCTATGGCAACTGATATAATTGTTAGTTATGAATTACAAAATCCTTTGTGTGTTCAACTCACTAGCTTATCTGATGTTAATTCTCAAGATAAATTTACTAAATGGAAAAATAAGTTAAAACATTGGGGTATAGAAAGAGGATTATTTTTAAGTTATGATCCTGGTATGGATGGATTTATTAAGCAAATAGTTGATGTTTCATTAGAAAATAGCGATAGTTTATCAATAGGTGTTTACTTAAAATTTAATTTATAGTTTTTAATTTATAGTTTATAGTTTTTAATTTATAGTTTTCTTAGTTGTCTTTGAAGTTGTAGGAGAGAGTGTCATCATGGTAAAAGAAATAGAGATTAAAAAAACAGATAAATTTACACAATACCTAGAACATTTGGAAGCAGGTAAAAAGTTACAGGAAGATTGGATAAATCATGGTATTGATTGTGTAGATTTATATTTTGAAGATATAGATGGTGATTGGTTGGAAACTTGGGGTGATGATGACTATGAACCTGGTTATATTGAGAAACTTACTACTTTCTTAGAAAGTGATGATGTAGTTGCAGTGAAGGTAAGAGAACGTTTACAGCATAAGTCTATTGATGAAATTATTGCAGGTTTAGAATATTGTTTGAGTCAGTTAAAGGAAGAAGATCGAATTTTTGCTGCTAAGGATTTTTTAGTTGGTGATGTTGTCGTTTCTGGAAGTTGTCGCGCTTCTGGTAATGATGATATTGATGAGGTTGAGTTGTTGGAGTTAGCGGAAGATTTGATGGAGAAGTTGACGGGGATTTTGGGGTAATGATTATATTTGACCCAATAAAAATATACTGAATTAGGTAATAAAAAATTAATCATGGTAAAAGAATCTATAGACTTTTTATCGGAAGTGTTAGAAACAACTTTGCAAAGTTTTAGTGATAAAAATATTGTTTATCCTTTACTGACTGCTAATGTTGACAAACTAGATTTGAATTTTGCTGAATTATTACGCTGTTACGCTCAGAATTACTTTAGTAAAGAACCTTTGAGTAAATCACAAGCATTAGCACCAGCTATCGCTGATTTTGGTACACTAATTGGACAGTTTCCTCAAGGAAATAGAGCCAATAACTTAGAAATTGCTATTGCTGCTTTTGAGGTTATTGAAGTCATCTTTAAGCGTGAAAATTTTCCAAAATATTGGGCTATATCTAAACTTAATTTGGGTAATGCTTATCTAGCTAAAATATATGATGATACTTCAGAGAATTTGGAAAATGCAAGATTAGCTTATGAGAATGCTTTAACAATTTACTCTGTTCAAGAGTTTCCTATAGAGTGGGCAGAAACTCAAACAAATTTAGTAGTTTTATATTCTAAAATGAGTAGAGTTATAAAAAAAAGGACATATCTTTATAAAAAATTAGAAATATTAAATTCAAATTGTAAAAGTGCTTTAACTATTTTTAAGCAAAATAATTTATTGGATAAATGGGCAATTCTAAGAGATACTATGGCATCTGCTTACTGTGATGTTCCGAATGAGTATGGTGAAAGAAATTGGGAATTAGCAATAAATATTTATCATGAAATATTAGAAGTCATAAACAAAAAAACTCTTCCTGAACAATGGGCAAATACTCAAATGAATTTGGGTATTGCATATAATAAAAGAAGTCAGGGATATAAAGAAGACAATTTAAAATTGGCAGTCAAAGCATTTGAAAATTCTTTAAATTTTTATACTTTTGAAAATTACCCATTTGAATATTCCATACTTCAAAATAACTTAGGTAATGTTTTTCGTGATCAAGGTTTAGTAAAAAGAGCAATAAATTGTTACAGATCAGTATTAGAAATTAATACACCTAAAGTTTATCCTATTGACGCAAAAATGGCTGCTCGTAACCTTGGAAATACTGCTTTTAAATCAAGACTATGGACAGAAGCAATAGAAGGTTATAGTATTGCAATTGAAGCAGTAGAAACTAGCCGCAGTTGGATCAAATCAGAATCACGTCGTCAAGAAATTTTAGCCGACTCAATAGACATTTACCAAAACATTGTACAAGCCTGTATCAATAACCAACAAATAGATAAAGCCTTTGAATATTCTGAACGCTCCCGTTCTCAACGTCTGGTAGAATTAATGGCGAGTTCTCACTTATCCCAAGGTGAAAATGTACCACCAAAAGTCCAAGAATTATTACAAAAATACGAAGAATTACAAAAACAAATTGATATAGAACGCCAAAATTATCAATCAGAAAATAATCGCAGTGAAACCCGTGCTATTTGGCAAGTATCTAACGAACAAATAGTATCATTAGAAACTGCCAAACAAGAAATTTGGGAACAACTCAGAAAAGAAGATCCCATTTTAGCAGGTGAAATTCAAGTTAAACCTCTGAGTTTATCAGAAGTTCAGCAATTAATTGATCATCCTAAAACTGCTATTCTCAGTTTCTACACTACCAACTCTGACACCCATATTTTTATCATTACCCAAAATTCAATTTATCTCCATACCTGTATAGGAGAGGGTTTAGAAAGATTACAAAACTGGATTGCACAAAATTGGTTATCAAACTATATCAATTATCCTGAAAAATGGGAAAATGATATGGAACATTTTATCCATGAACTTGCTGAGAGATTACAATTATCAAAAATCATCAATCAATATCTTCAAGACATAGAAGAATTAATTATAGAACCTCATTTGTTATTACATCAAATACCTTTTGCTGCTTTACCTACAGGAGAATATCAAGAATATTTAGTAGATAGATTTTTAATTCGTTATACTCCCAGTTGTCAAATTTTAGATTTTTGTCATCAAAACCACAACAAGAAAAGCTTAAATTTAGATATTCAATACTTACAATATGGTACTGTAGAAGATGCAACAGACGATCTGTCTTGTGCTAAATGGGAAGGTGAACAAATCGCCAAAATGTATAATATTTCAGTACATAACAGATTAATAGGTAGTAGTCAAGCTACTGTTAAAAATTTCCGAAAATTAGCTGAACAGGTGCAAATTATCCACTGTTGTCACCATGCTGAATCTTGTTTATATAATCCTTTAGAATCTCAGTTAAAATTAGGTGATGGTAGTATTACTTTAGGTCAATTAATGTCTCCGGGTTGGCGTTTACCTCATCTTGTAGATGTGTTTCTTTCTTGTTGCGAAACCAATTTAGATAACCCAGATATAACTGATAATTTACTAACACTTTCTACTGGTTTTTTATGTGCTGGTGCGATAAGTGTAATTAGTTCTTTATGGAAGGTTGATGATTTAGCAACTGCGCTATTTTCTATATTTTACTATCAACAAAGAAAAGAAGGTAAAAATCGTCCAGCAGCACTAAAAGCAGCACAAATTAAACTGCGGGAATTAAGCAAAGCAGATTTAGAAACAATATCCAAGCAAATAGAATCAAAGGAGAAAGAACTGATAGAAGATAGAAAAAAATATACTCGTAATTCAGATGAATATTCACAATGGGAACATCAATATAATATTCATGCCAAAATCAATAGATTGCTAAAACATAAAATCCAAACTTCTGATTCAGAATTACCCTTTGCACATCCCCGCTATTGGTCTGCGTTTATTGCTCAAGGATTACAATAATATGATTTAATATAAACAAAACTTCCCAATTAAACAGAACTTTAAACCCTATGGATATCTCACCCAATCAATCATCAACCGAATTTTTAACCCCAGACGAATCTGCACAAGTTGATGCAGCTTTGTTAAGTAACCCTGAAAAGTTTTTAACCAGATTGACAATTTCCTCTTTACGAATTTTACAACATATTGCCAAAGAATATGATGTTTCTATTGAGGAATTGACAGCAAAGCAAATTATTACTTGGTTTGAAATTGATGCGAAAATTAGACGAGAAAAAGGAGTTGATGAGGCATTTTTGAAGTGGTAGAGAAAGGGTTTTAATATGAATGATGCGTTACGCTATCGTTAACGCACCTTACTCAAAATAATTTATAATATAACTAAAAGACGAGTTTCTATCACTAAAATATTTGCTATTTTTTGGTTAGTTACATTTTACTTTTTCCCCAACGGGAGAAAAAACTATGAAATTAACTAGCTCTGCTTTTGTAAATCATGGTGTAATTCCTCTAAAATATACTTGTGATAGTGCAAATATATCGCCACCTTTAAACTGGGAAGAAATTCCTCCAGAAACCCAAAGTTTAGTATTAATTTGTGATGACCCAGATGCACCAGGAAACACTTTTGTCCATTGGGTTGTTTATGATATTCCTCCTACCGTTAAACAATTACCAGAAGAAATTCCTGTGAGTAAAACTATTCCTAGTGGTGGTTTACAGGGGAAAAATGATTTTGGGAAGTTGGGTTATGGTGGTCCTTGTCCTCCAGGTGGTACGCACCGTTATTTTTTCCATCTTTATGCTTTAGCAAAAAAGCTGAATTTAGAAGCAGGTGCTACTAAAAATAAAATTGAAACTGTCATGAAAGGTCATGTTTTAGCAACAGCAGAATTAATGGGAAAATATCAACGCCAGGGTTAAATAAAAACTATCAGATCCTCGACTTCTGAAATTAATTGATAATTTATTGAAAATCTTAACAAAAGAAGTCGGGGATCTATTATATTAATGATTGTTATTGTTAGTTCGAGGACTACGCGCACCAGTAAAAGCACCAATTAATGCGGCTAATAAACCCAATAAAGCACCAAAGACAAACCACCATAAAATTCTCGATATTGCTGCTGCTATTTCTATGGTTTGTTCTGCTGTTAATGGGGGTAAATTTTCTGGTATGTTAGCACCTTGTTGCCGTACTTGATTGATTACTTCTACTACATTATAAGCAGCAATTCCAAATGTACCCCATACACCATTTGCTAATAGAAAGGAACTGATTGCTAAGGTTGCAGCCCACAGAATTGCACCGTTGAGTAAAGCTGTATCTCGGTGCATCGGACCACAGGCGCGAGTTGTTACCCAACCACCTAAAAATAGGGAAATTAATAAGGAGATGGTTGACCAAATTCCTACATTACTAATGATTCCAACTACAATTGTTGTTGCTCCTAGAAAGTCTGCAATTCTGGATACACCAATAGCACCAAAAAAAGAACTCAAAATTAATTGAGTGGCTAAAGCAACTAAAATACCGGAAATTATTGGACCCCAGCGCACGCGATCGCGGTATTCAGTCACTCTTCCTGTTACCACAGACTCAGAGGGAATAATTTCATCCCCTACTCTATTTACGTATGACATAAGTTTATATTCTCCGCTGCTATTTTAGCAAAGTTTATTAGTGATATTTTTGTGTATATTTAACATTAAATTTCTCTTTGATGTTTTTTATATCTATCACTAGAAAGAGTTAATGAATACTCCTTAGTCAGAATGAAAGTCCTAACGAATCCTGACGGCTGTACCTGTAGCAGTTATTAGTAATAAAACTCCCGATTGATCAACATTAATTGTGCCTGTATCAATTTCAATTCCAATTACTGCATCCGCTCCTAATTGTTGCGCTCTTTTTTCTAGTTCTTCTAGTGCCTTTTTTTGTCCTTGCTCAAATAAACGTTCATAACTACCAGTACGCCCACCAACAATATCACGGATGCCGGCTAAAAAGTCTCTTAAAAAGTTACTCCCATAAACAACTTCTGCCGTGACAATACCTAAATAGGAATCAATGATAGCACCTTGAATTACATCTGTGGTACTTAAAAGCATAGTTTCACCTAGTAAAAAGTAAATAACTTGATATATTTTGGCTTGATATATTTTTATCTTGCATATTCTGGCAACAGATTGCTAGAATTTCAGGAACTTTTTAGATTGCTTTGAATCCTAGTAGTTTGACGCTATCACAAGTTGAATTGAAAATTGCATCCATAAAGAAGTTATTGCCTATGGGTATGAAAAATTTCGGGGATAGGGTATAAAATATTCCTTATTAGTTGTTCAATTAACTATATCCACTGAGTAATGGATGTTCTGTATGTTGAATGTCGGCGATAGAAATATGTTCATATATTGGGTAAGAATGAAGAAATACAGTTTTCAAAACTAAAGATTTTTGTTTTAATGTACAAACAAAAAACTTCACTAAAATTTATTTAAGGAATTGGCGATTTATGTTGTACAAACAAACATCATTTTTAGTGGCTATCCTGTTATTAGGAAGTGTAGTTACTGCAACTCCAGCGATTGCTCAAAGTTCGGAAATATTGGTTGCACAAGCCAGAAACCCTCGACTGAAGGAACTTTTGGAACAAGGAAGAAGGTTAGTGGATGCAGGAGATTATAATGGGGCGATCGCAGTTTATCAAGAAGCAGGAAAATTAGATCCCAGAAATGCCAAGATTCATTCTGGTATTGGTTACTTATATGCCCAACAAGGCAATTTTCAATCAGCTTTAACTTCTTACCGTCGAGCGATCGCCATTGATGGCAACAATAGCGATTTTTACTACGCTGTTGGTTATATCAAAGGTAATTTGTCAGATACAAACGGAGCAAAAGAAGCTTATCGTCGTGCTATCCAACTCAACCGTGGTAATTTTAATGCTTATTTAGGTTTGGGTGTCACACAAACTGCATTAGGTGATTATGAATCAGCAATGTGGGCTTATGAAGAAGCAATTAAACTAAATAGGAATAACCCCAGAATTTATGAATTAATGGGTTCAATGTTCAAAAAAAGAAGACAAACTCAACAAGCTAGTAATGTTTTAAGAAAAGCTTTGAGTTTATATCGCAGTGGTAATGACTCTGAAGGTGCAAATAGAGTAGAAGATATGCTCAGAGAAATCGGAGGTTAATATTAGTAGGTGATAGGTAAAAGTCAGGGAGTTGCTATCACAAATAAAATAGATATTTGCTGAAGTCAATCCTATGCTAAAAATAAGAAATAGCTTCTGAAATATAAAAATTATAAAAGCTCAGGAAATTGGAAATCAGCAACATTTGTCATGGCATCTTTAGCCTACTTTACCTATGCAACTCTACGGAAAAAGAAAGACTCTATGCCAAGAAATTATCAAAGATACCTTATGGAGATTTGATCAATTACAAGGTATTTTGTACAGAATTGTACCCATTCGTATGACCATAATTAAGCTACAGGAAGGTGTACTTCTAGTTTACGCACCTGTACCATCTACCTCAGATGGATAAAGTAGAATTGACAATTTAAAATTAGAAGATTGGGAGATTTAGTAAACAGCGATACCTAGCGATCGCACTCTCTCAACCCCTCAAAATCTCTTTTTATCTCACGCAATGTCAAAAAAGTGGTATGATTAATTGGTAAGATAAATGAGTCATACATAATGATAAAAGTCACAATTACTTTAGAAGAAGACATTCTCAGATTTATTGATCAACAAGCAAAAGGTAATCGTAGTGCTTATATTAATGCACTATTAGCAGAACAAAGACGCAAGATTTTAGAAGCAGAAATAATTGCTGCACTCCAAGAAGATGCCAAAGATTTAGAATATCAAAATGAGATTTATACTTGGGATAATGTAGCTGGAGATGGTATTAATGCCAGAGAGTAATTTAACTTATAAACGGGGTGAAATTCGCTGGATAAATCTTGATCCAACTGTGGGAGCAGAAGCACAAAAAATCCGTGCTTGTTTAATAGTTAAAAACGATATTATGAATCAATATGGATTATTAACTATTGTGATGCCATTTCGACCAGGAAGTAAACAAGCTCCCTATATTGTCAATGTCAAAGCAACAGTAAGCAATGGATTAGATAAGGATCATTTTATTGATGTTGCTCAAATTCGTGCTGTAGATTATCGTCGTGTTTTGGGGTTGGTGGGGATTTTAGAAGCTGATTATTGGGAAGAAATTCGGACTGCTTTGGATGTGGTTTTGGATTTTGGGGTTTAAATTTTTACCAAGGAGAAAATTATGACACATCAATCTATGATATTAACTCATAATCTTTATGCAGAAGATTATAATTTATGGATTGAAAAAACTGCCTCTTTATTAAAGAATAAGCAGTTTTCAGAATTAGAATTAGAAAATTTAATTGAAGAAATTGAAAGTATGGGGAGAAGTGAAAAAAATGCTTTAAAAAGTAATTTACGAGTTTTAATTATGCACTTACTTAAATACAAGTTTCAACCTCAAAACAGGTCAAATAGTTGGTTGTATACAATATATGAACATCGTCAAAGATTACAAGATGCGTTTTTAGATAGTCCTAGTTTAAAAGGATATTATCTAGAAGTTTTGGATAATTGTTATCAACACGGTCGTAAAGAAGCGGCGATTGAAACTGGACTTCCTTTATCCATTTTTCCTCAAGATAATCTTTTTTCTGCTGATGAAATTTTAGATGCTGATTTTTTTCCAGTTTAATTATACATAATTTCTGTCGTCAAGCGAGCAGAACAAAGTGGAAGGAAAGAAGAAAAAGCGATCGCAATTACTCCCCCAAATATTACTTACAATCAAATCCTGAACATCATCGTTTGACTTCACGTACAGGAAGAAGAAAACGCATATTTAGATAATTATGGTAATTTTTATAGTCAGTAGTCTTGATATTTAGCGTAAGACAAGCTAGGATAAAGTGAAACAAGGTAAAACAGACTAAAACAATAATGCGCTTTTTCAGCGCAGGTGTTGCAAATGAGTATCCTAGAGGCTATCAAACCTGATTATTTTGAAGAATTTCGGCTTGAAGAAGCTCAATCATTTTTAGAGCAGTGTTTAGCCTGTGACTCTTCCAATGCTGAATTTTATGAGTTTCTTGGAAATATTGCACAACGTCACGGTATAAACATAGATCAAGTAAAATCTAAGCTCTCTGAGGCTCTCCAAGAATTTATGATTTTGGTCGAGCTTCAACAGCAGCTTTGTATCACAGGTTCACAAATCAAGGAGCTTGCTGAACGTATTCCTCCTGATGATTCCGAAAACAAATCAAAACGTAGTTACGTCCTTGAAAAAAAATTCTTGGACATGGCTTTTCAGAAGTTTATAGAAAGAGTTTCGGAAATTAATTATGTTCAATCTAGAATCGTAGAGAACTACTGGAACTATCTCACTGAGAAACTTCAAGACTTAATTTTGTTTGGTTATATCAAAGAATTATTGTCTCAAAAACGATATTCTTTATCTGAATTTGATATTTCTCAAGCTATTTGCGAAAAACACCAAGATTCGTTTTTGAAATTCAAGAGTTCTCTTTTTCATGTATTAAGTGGTTCTGATGTAAATGTACGTTTGCCTCACTTAATAAATAAATATGAGCAAATAGTTTCTAATAACTCTGACAATAATCCTAGTTACCAGGCAAAAGTACCATGTAAGAGGTATAATTTGGAGGAGTTCTTAGCAAAAATAACTCCTAACAATTCTCATGGTGAAAGTGACTGGGGTGAACCAATCGGTAAGGAAGTCTGGTAGTAATGTTTATGTACCAGATCGGGGCGATATTGTATGGCTAGATTTCGACCCTCAAACGGGTCACGAACAAGCTGGTCGTCGCCCCGCTTTAATTATTTCTCCTATGATATATAATGATTTTGGTCTTGCTATAGTTTGCCCAATAACTAACAGTACAAAAGGTTATCCTTTTGAAGTTCCTTTACCTAGCGGTATAAATACTACAGGTTTTGTTTTAGCAGATCATATTAAAAGCATTGATTGGAAAGCAAGAAAAGCTGAATTAAAAGAAAAAGTTTCAGTTGAATTTGTTACTGAAGTAATTAGTATATTATCAACTATAATTCCTTATCCTCAAACAGATTAAAATTGTTGTCATGAGACAAAAGAAAAACGATACATTATGGAACGACTTGAAAAATACCAAATTGACGAAAATGATAATCAAATGAAAATGCTTGGATAATATCTAACTTTTCCATGACAACTTTACTACTACAATCGGTGAAACTCCATTCTTTGTCAGAATAATCACGAAAAATCTGCCAAGTTGAGCGAATATCTTCTTCTGTTAAATAATATATAGTTGCTAATTTACCTGAGAAGAAAGCTTCACCTAAAATAATTGCTCTTTTGGTTTCTCCTCTTGCTCTTAATAAAGTTAATGTTTCATCAATTACATAATCACTTGTTACTAAAGAATGTGTATTATTAGTTAACTATAAAATAGCGTTTTTATGGTTGGAATCTGAAGGAACAACACTAGCAAACCAAGCACCCGTATCTACAAAAATCATAAACTATTGACAATATAAAATCTGATCATGATCTTTGCCATCAAAAGGATCTGTTTTCCCCTCTAAAGGAAGTTCAGCAATTTCTTGTAAAATTTCTAATGTTTTTTTCTGTTGATAATTAGATTCTATAGGAATGATAATTACTTGTACCTTACTTCCTTCTGCTAGTTTTATCGGTTCTGATAATCTCAATGTTCCTTGTTCATAAATGGCTTCTACTGGCATAGAATTTATCCTGGAATTTGATTATTTGAATTATAGCACTATCTCCTAAATCCCATCATCCTCAAACAGCGATCGCCTAAAATTACCTACGTGATCGCATCCCTCCAACTTCCCAAAACAGCGATTCCTACGGAGCGCTTCGCTATCGCACTCCCTCAACTTCCCAAACAGCGATTATTCATCTTTATTAAACTGGTACATCTGACTGCCTCTGCGGTAAAATATCCCTAGTTCAAGGAATTGGCTATGAAAATAAAAGCAATTATTTAGGAAGAAGACGGTGTATGGTGTGGTTCTGTACCAGCTTTACCAGGATGTCATACCTGGGGTGAAAGTTATGAACATTTATTAGAAATGTTGAAAGATGCTGTTCAAGGTTGGTTAGAAGTAGCTAGTCAACAAGAAGAAATTGAACCAGAAAAACAGTTAATTTAGTTATTTTTTGAAATATGTGTTAAATGATATTAAGAGGATGAATTAATATGGAAACGCAAGCAATTCTTCAATCTTTACCAAACCTCAGTATAAATGAACGGTTACAAATTGCTGAATTGGCTTTACAATTGGTTAATCAACAACGAGAATTTTTGACAAAAGAACAGCAAAAACGTCAATTAGCATTAGCAGCTATGACAGCTATTGAAGATTATGCAAATGATGGTGAATTAGTTGTTTTCTCTGATTTAGATGGAGAAGATTTTTATGACTATCCAGATGAAGATTAAAAGAAACTGTGAAATTTATGTATAGAGGTGAAGTCTGGTTAGTTAATTTAGATCCAACTGTAGGAACGGAAATTAGTAAAAAACGTCCTTGTATTATAGTTAATGATGATGCAATTGGTATTTTACCTTTGAAGGTTATTGTTCCGGTTACAGATTGGAAAGAACGATATTATATTAGACCTTGGATGGTAAAATTAGAACCATCAACTGAGAATAGTTTTGCAAAAGTTTCTAGTGTTGATACTTTTCAAATTCGTTCGGTTTCGGAAACAAGATTAATCAGGAAATTAGGTTAGCTTTCTGAATCGGAAATGCAGATTATTTCTCAAGCATTAGCTGTGGTGTTAAGTCTTTCTCTTTCAAATTGAGATCGCACTTCCTCAACTCCCCAAACATCCTTTTTTAACGAACCGCAGAGACGCAGAGAACGCAGAGGAAGGATCGCTCATTTTCACCCAGCATCCTTTTTTAACAAACCACGTTCGCGGAGCGTCCCGAAGGGATAGACACGAAGAACACGAAGGAAGAAGAGAAGAAAGAGCGATAGCATAAATTACTGTATCATATTAAATAAAAAAGTTAAGGTAAAATATGTAAATATACTCACACTCATAGTTTAACAGATAGATACAAATGAAATTAAGAAAAGTAGCAAGCGGATGGGAATTTGAAAGTGAAAAAGATTTAGAAGATTTAGTTTGGAATAACTTAGAAAAGCTATTTGGATATAAACCTTTAAAGCGACAGTATCAAGTTAATGGACAATATTGTGATATTTTAGCTTTTGGTAAAAATAAGGAACTTGTAATCATAGAGTTAAAAAACTCTGAAGATAGATATATTGTCCAACAACTTACTCGTTATTATGATGCTCTTTTAGATGAAAAACCTTTTCCTAAAAATATTAATTTTCAAGTTCCTATAGTTTTAATTGCGGTTACTCCAAATTTTCATAGAGATAACTATACTGACAGAAAATATCATCAGCTAAAATTTAATTTTTTGCAGTTTAAAATTATTTGTCAAGAGCAAAAATTTAGTCTAAACATAATTAATTTAGATACTACGCTCAACTGGAAATTAGACTTTGATTATTGCCCAGAAAATCATATTAAAAAAGATATTCCTACTCCTCCTAAAAGATTTTATCAATTAATTGATAAATGCACACCTCAAGAACAAACTAAACTTCTCAAATTTCGACAAACTATTTTAGAATTTGATTATCGAATGGAAGAAATAGTACAGGATGGTGGTATTTATTACGGTAAAGGTAAAACTAAATATTGTGCTGAATTACGGTTAAATAGTAAAAAAGAACTTGTACTTTTTTTGTGGCTACCACGTAGTTTTTATAGCGGTAAACAAGAAAATATTACAAGAATTAGAATTTGGACAGATTGGAATAATGCAGCTATAGTTAGACCAGCAGCTAAAGGACTCGGTAAAATACATTCACTTGATATTACATTTGCAAAGGAAGCAGCTAAAAATCAGAGCTTAAAATATTTTCTTGCTCATGCTTTAAATAAATGGTTTCAAAGAATTTAATCTTACTTCTTCTTCTTTGCGCCTTTGCGTCTTTGCGTGAGAAAAAAAGGGCATAGTCAAAAAACTACACCCCTAAAATTAACCTAAAGTTGCTTCACCTCACTAACCAACTTAGCCACCATATCCTTAGCACTACCAAACAACATAGTCGTCTTATCCTTATAAAACAACTCATTATCCACACCAGCAAAACCGGCACTCATACCGCGCTTAATCACAATAGTTTGCTTCGCCCGATCAACCTCTAAAACCGGCATCCCATAAATTGGACTATTCTTATCACTACGCGCCGCCGGATTTACCACATCATTAGCGCCAATCACTAACGCCACATCAGCTTGTTCAAACTGAGGATTAATCGCCTCCATATCATATAGCTGCGTATAATCAACGTTAGCTTCCGCCAATAATACATTCATGTGTCCTGGCATTCTTCCCGCAACGGGATGTATCGCATATTTCACATCCACACCCATACGCTCTAACTGATCCGCCAACTCCCGGACGCTATGCTGTGCTTGAGCAACCGCCATCCCATATCCGGGTACAATCACTACAGAACGGGCATAACCTAACATCATTGCCCCCTCTTCAGGATCAATACTACGGACGGGTTTATCACTAACACCAGCAGCACCAGCGCCACCACCAGCAGTAGAAACTGAACCAAAGGCACTAAATAAAACACTGAATATAGATCGGTTCATTCCCTTACACATGATTTCTGTGAGGATGATACCCGACGCACCCACCAAAGCACCGGCGATGATTAACATATTGTTCATCACCACAAAACCCGCCGCCGCCGCAGCTACCCCAGACAAAGAGTTTAACAGTGAAATTACCACTGGCATATCACCGCCACCAATGGGTAAAACAAACATCACACCCAAAAATAAGGAAACTCCTACAATCCCTAAAAATACGGGGATACTTTCTGGATTGAAGATAAAATAAGCACTTCCAGCAATGTAAGAACCGAATAGCAAGAAGTTAAAAGGTTGTTGTAAAGGAAAAGTAATCGGTGTACCACTGATTAAACCCTGTAATTTCGCAAAGGCTAAAAAACTACCGGTTAATGTCACACCACCAATTAACACATCCAACAACATGGAAATGTTAACTTCTAAAGGTATGGATTGGCCAGCATCTGACAACCGCCAAAATTCAGCCACAGCAATTAAAGCAGAAGATGCACCACCCAAACCGTTGAGTAAACCCACCATTTGGGGCATTTGCGTCATTTCCACCTTATAAGCGGCAATAGCACCAATAGCTGAACCAATGACCAAACCTATCAAAATCATCTGATAGTTTAAAACGTGTTGATCTAATAATGTAGCGACAACTGCTAATAACATTCCCACCGCAGCGATGAGATTACCATTTCTAGCTGTTGCCGGAGAACCCAATTTTTTCAAACCGAGAATAAATAAGGATGCAGCGACTAAATATGTCAGCTGAATTCCAGTTGGTAAAAAGTCGCTCATGCTTTAATTTCCTTCTTTTTAAACATTTGCAGCATTCTGTCAGTCACCAAAAAACCACCGACAACGTTAACCATTGCCAATATCACCGCAATTAAACCGAGAATTACTGATAAATTAGTGTTTTTCTCCCCCGCTGCCAGAATTGCACCAATTACCGAAATCCCAGAAATGGCATTAGAACCAGACATCAAAGGAGTGTGAAGTGTGGGGGGAACTTTAGTAATGACTTCAAAGCCAATAAATGAGGCTAAGACGAGTACGAATAAGGCTGGAAGTAATGTTTCTGTCATGTGATTTTTGGATTTAAGAGGTTTCGCGCAAAGATACAAAGGAGCAAAGACGCAAAGAGAAGATTTACATAACAAACGAAAAATCTCTCTCAAACTCTTCTTCCTTCGTGTTCTTCGCTTCTATGCCTTCGGCACGCTTCGCAAAAGTGGTTCATTCAATCTATATTTAACTAAACCGCTACTGCTTGCAAAGCATCTTTTACCCGTTGGTTTCTAATTTCACCACCATGAGTAACACAAGCTGCATCAACGATGTCATCCTCAAAGTTCATCTGCAATGCTTGATCTTTAATAAGCAGCTGCATTAATGAGGTAATATTTTTGGCATACAGTTGGCTGGCGTGTACTGGCATGGAGGAGGGTAAATTTATTGGTCCGATAATTGTGACACCGTTCCAAACAATATCTTTACCTGCTTCTGTACAAGCACAGTTTCCACCCTGTTCTGCGGCTAAGTCTACGATGACTGAACCGGGTTTCATGGCTTTTACCATCTCTTCTGTTACGAGTTGGGGTGCTTTTCTACCTGGTACTTGGGCGGTGGTAATGACTACATCAGAGTTTTTGACGTGTTCGGCTACTAATTCTTGGGTGCGTTTTTTACTGTCTTCGGAAATTTCCTTGGCGTAACCACCTGCTGCAACGGTTTCTTCTTCGAGTTTGACTTCGACGAATTTTGCTCCTAAGCTTTGGACTTCTTCTTTGACTGCGGGGCGAATATCAAAGGCTTCTACTACTGCTCCTAGTCTACGGGCTGTGGCGATCGCCTGTAAACCTGCAACCCCTGCACCCATGATAAATACTTTAGCCGGGGCAATTGTCCCCGCTGCTGTGGTTAACATCGGGAAATATTTGGGTAATGCTGCGGCTGCTAAAAGTACGGTTTTATACCCTGCCAGAGATGCCTGGGAGGATAAAGCATCCATGCTTTGCGCTCTGGTGGTACGGGGGATCATTTCCATACTTAAAGCTGTAATTTGCTTATCTGCCAGTTGTTTGGCGATGATAGGATTACCCAAAGGATTGAGAAAGCTAATTAAAACAGCACCCGGTTTAAGTAAATCAATTTCTGACTGTCCATCTTCTCTATCTTGGGGAGGGCTAACTTTGAGTAATATGTCCGCTTCCCCCCATAAGGTGGCTGTATCACTAATAATTTTCGCTCCTGCGGCTTCATAGTCAGCATCGGTAAAATATGCTTTTTCTCCCGCACCACTTTCTACTAAAATTTCTAAACCTTGTTTGACTAACTTGGCTACGATATCGGGAATTAATGATACACGCCGTTCACAAACTTCTATTTCTTTAGCAATTGCTATTTTCATGAAATCTCCTAGGGATAAATACAAGGATATATGTGCTAACTGTGGATATATTTTACTTATGCTCTAAGCTCGGCGACATTATTTATGAGTTTTGATAGGTATATCAAAGGTTTAACATCAGCATTAAACTATTGAGATTAAGTGATCAGATTTGTAAAGGTAATACCACAAATTATTACTTGATCATCTCCAGCTTTCTGATCAAATCTGAATCATGATCACTGAATTTTTAACTTTTTCAGGTTAGTAACTTCAGATATTAAGTTGAGTCACTGCTGTTATATCTATCTCTTCAGATTATTTTCGGGATTGCTAAGTTATAATTTTGTCGTTCTGTCATTTTGCAAGACTGGTAACATTTTGCAAGGTTTATACTTGCTTATGAGTTTTTTATTCTTTGAGTTTTTTAGCTCTTGATTTCTATTGATCACAAATATCAAGACTTAGATCATTCATTCATTAACTAAGATTGTCTTTATAGAAATACATTCAGATTTTAAATGATGAATACAGAATATAAAACTTTGTTTACAATACTTTTTAGTAGCTACATCCATCTAATTCATAAAACGTATAAACGATAGATATTTGTACACAATTAAACATATATAAAAACATCTAAGTATGAACACCTCCTCCCACCCCCAGGGGAAACGCATCTAAATTTAATTGACAAAATACCGTTTTAATGTGTAAACCAATAAAACCCAATTTATCGTTTGATTTATTTTTTCAGGGTCATAGTCATGGATTAAAATATTGTCAATGATTCTTACACTCATAGTTGGGTTTTAAGCTCTCCCAGGCACTTTTATTTTCATTTTTCGTCTATTATCCAGCATAAAGTAGTAAAGTTCACTTACGAATACGAACAAGACTGTTACTTAAGATTACACAGATAATATTTATTTAGAGGAAGCCTAATTATGCGACGTGTACTTTCTGCCTTAGCTGTAACTGGTTGTTTAATGGCAAGTTTTCCGGCTGTAGTTTCAGCACAAGATGGTTTTACTCTGTTTAGCGGTGTTGAGCGGAAAAACCAGTTACCCGCACATTTGCAATTTGGCGGTAATAGATATGCCACAGACAGATATGTACTCAAAATACCTGCGAAGAAGATGAACTTGGCAGTTGCTCAGTTTGCCATTACCTATCCTAACTATTACGAAGGTAGTTTTGATGAAAAAAACATTGAAGTCAGAGTTAAAGGTAAAAGTCTGCCTTTAAATGAAGTTAAATGGAACAAAGAAGGAAGAGTAATTGAAATCTTTCCTGAAGAACCAGTACCAGCGGGTAACACCGTGGAAGTAGTCTTATCTAACGTACAAAACCCACCTTTTGGGGGAATGTATTACTTTAACTGTCAAATTCTTTCTCCCGGAGATGTGCCACTGCTACGTTACATAGGTACTTGGATCTTGAGTATTTCTTAATCAGTTACCAGTTATCAGGTGATAACTGAAAAACTCCATCCAGAAAAATGTCTTCCTTAGCTGTAAAGTGGTAAGATAACAGATTGTGACTTTTTATAAAAATCTCTAACAGGAGAGAGGTATGCAAAGAACATTGGGCGGTACTTGTCGTAAGAGAAAGAGAACTTCTGGTTTTCGGGCTAGAATGCGGACACCAGACGGCAGAAACGTGATTAGAGCCAGAAGGAAAAAAGGTCGTCATCGTTTGAGCGTTTAGGCATCCAGCAAACGAGTAGCTGTGGCTTTGCCCAAAGCATATAGATTAAAATCCCGCAAAGATTTCCAAGCGGTTTTCCGGGAAGGAATTCGGTGTCATAGCTCTCATTTCACTTTGAGAGCTTTAAAGCCGTCATGTCCAAAACAACCCAATTTGGATGACGCTTTGATGACAATACAATCAACTGAGCAAAATAATTACGCCAAAACAAAAATTGGCGTTTCCATTAGTACCAAAGTTAGTAAAAGAGCAGTTGTTCGCAATCGCCTCAAAAGACAAATCACTGGGGCATTGTATCAAATATTGCCTAAATTAGCAGATGGATGGCGATTAGTAGTGATTGTGAAGCCAAAGACAGCAGAATCTGAGTGCGGAAGCCAACAATTTCTGCAAGAATTAGAGCAGTTGTTGGTAAAAGCAGAGGTAATAAATGGGTATTCGTGAAGAAATTTATTATGAAGGTGGACCTCACATTGGGGATTTGCTTCTCAATTTATTGATTGGACTAACAGTAGTAGGTTTACCATTGACTGTTGGTGCAATAGTCAGGGCTTTGTGGTTGCGTTTTCGGATCACTGACCGGCGTATTTCCGTGATGGGTGGGTGGTTAGGACGCGATCGCTCTGACGTAATATATTCAGAAATCGTCAAAGTGGTAAAAGTTCCCCGTGGTGTGGGTATCTGGGGAGATATGGTACTGACTCTCAAAAACGGTAGTCGTTTAGAAATGCGGGCTGTTCCCAACTTTAGAGAAACTTATGACTACATCGCCGAAAAAGTTGCGGCTAAAAATCCCCAATATAGTCCTACTTCCAAGTAGTCATTAACAAACGGTGTATTTTCAATAAAAATCAAACTGGGAAAGTACCGCAGGAGTTAGGAGAAGATAGGGAGATGGGGAGAAAATTCCTTACCAGTCACCAGTCACCAGTCACCAGTCACCAGTCACCAGTCGCCATCGTGCGGCTATCCGTAGCAAAGTTTAGTCGCTAATAAATCACCATTTAGATAAATTAGATTCAGTTCAGTTAACAGTACCTCTAGGTTAAATTCAGAATAATGGATTTTGGTATCGGGTTTCTCTCGAACAACGTAATGTTGCCAATCATAGATTTTTTCTATGGTATTGTCCCTAGCTATGGATTGGCGATCATTGCTTTGACATTAATTATTCGGTTTGCACTCTACCCCTTGAGTGCTGGTTCAATCCGCAGTATGCGAAGAATGCGAATTGTCCAACCCTTGATGCAAAAACGGATGGCGGAAATTAAAGAACGCCATAAAGATAATCCGCAAAAGCAGCAAGAGGAAATGGTGAATGTGCAAAAGGAATTTGGCAATCCTTTAGGAGGATGTTTACCCTTATTGCTACAGATGCCTGTTTTACTAGCACTGTTTGCAACTTTACGCGGTTCACCATTTGCAGGTGTTAACTATTCGGTTAACTTGCAAATTTTTCCATCTGAACAAATAGAACGCATTCAACCCCAAGCTTTTGCTACTAACGCCCAAAATATTTATATTGCCGATGGGGATCACACAAAAATTACTGCTATCCTTCCCGGTGGTAATAAATTGGCAGTTGGGGAAAAGACAAAAATTCAATATCAAACCTTGGAAGGTAAACCCTTCGATGCTTTGGTAGCAGAACATCCAGAAACTAAGTTGACTCCTGAATGGAAAATCATGAAAGGAGAAGACAGGGTAAAAATTGATGATCAAGGTAACATCGAAGCCTTAGAGCCAGGAGATGTAACCATTCAAGGTACTATCCCCGGATTGGCAGCAGACAAAGGATTCTTGTTTATTGATGCTTTGGGTAGGGTTGGTGCAATTGATCCCGATGGCGCAGTTCACTGGGATATTGTTTCCATGATTGTCTTTTTTGGAATTAGCCTTTATGTCAGTCAAATGCTGTCAGGGCAAAATTCCGGTGGTGGTAATCCCCAACAGGAAACCGTCAACAAAATTACCCCGGTGATTTTTTCTGGGATGTTTTTGTTCTTCCCACTCCCAGCGGGTGTATTGATGTACATGGTAATTGGTAACGTTTTCCAAACTCTGCAAACCTACATTCTTTCTCGTGAACCTCTCTCAGAGGAATTACAAAAAATTGTAGCTATGCAAGAGAAAGACAAACAAGCAGCCACCGCAGAAGCAAAGACGTTGCCCTTTGAACCAAAAAGTTCCAAGAAGAAAGCTACAGGTTGATGATGAGTGATATAAATATGCAGCGTGGTGAAGAATGGTTAAAACAACTGCTGCAACTATCTGGTGTGTCCGCTGATGTTAGTAGTAAATTGAGTTCTGCTCCGGCAATTGGGGCAGACTCTCAAGAGCAGGATAGTTACTGGTTGATAATTAATGACAGTAATTTGATGCCAGAACAGGTCAGAACTTTGATTGGTGCAAATGGTTCAGTATTGGATGCTATCCAATATTTAGCTAACTCAGTGCTGAATGTGCATCAAGCAGAAGATGAACAGGTATCTTATACCATCGAGTTGAATGACTATCGCTTGAGAAGACAAGCCGAAATTACCGCTTTAGTGAGAACAGCAGTTCAAGAAGTGCGTTTTTCTGGTCGAGAAATAGAAATGAAATCTTTGAGTTCTTTTGAAAGACGACAAGTTCACAGTTTTTTACAAGAATTCCCTGATTTGCAAACCTTCAGCCGTGGCAAAGAACCCTATCGTAATTTGGTAGTTCGTCTGGCTACAGAACCGCCTACAGATCCTGGTTATTAGGTTAAAATCATAGGCATTCAGCTATTTCTCACTAGATCCTATGGACGCTATTTTTATTCCGCAGCTAACTAAAGCCCCGGAGCGGACAGAGGAATTTCAAGTTAATGAGTCTCTGCCTGGTTTGGAAACTTTAACCCCAGTACGTGGCACTGTCCGCGTCCAACATCAGGTTAATTACTTAGAAGTTTCCGGTCAGGCAGAAACAATTATTACTTGTACCTGTAACCGCTGTTTGCAACAATATAATCAACGTTTGGCTGTTAATACTAAAGAAATTATTTGGTTAGATGCAAATGCTGATCAATTAGAGGACTTACCTTTAGAAAGAGAAGTACCTGTAGAAGATTTAGTAGAAACTTTGTCTCCTGATGGTTATTTTTATCCTAGTGAATGGCTGTATGAACAAATGTGTTTAGCTATTCCTCAAAGTCAGTTGTGCGATTGCAATTGTCCAGGAATTTTGAAGACTAATGCTAACAGTTCGGATAATATTGTTGACAGTCGTTGGGCAGCTTTGAAAAATTTAAAAAATCAACTTCCAGAATAGTTATTTGATATAAATTTGTGAAGCGAGAGAGGGTTTGAAGTGCTGGATAATTAATTCCTCATTTCTCACCCGTGTCTTCACTTTTTACAAGAGATGATTCCTAATTCACTATTTTTTAGTGCTTGCACTGTCCAATACAAAAAAGAAAAAAGAACTATGAATCAAGAGATTAATATACAACGTCAGTATTATGCTAATACAGCTAATTTATATGATAAAATACATAACAATCAAGAGCAAGAACATATATTAGGTTTGCACTTATTAGCAAGCTATATAGAATTTTATCAAATTCGTAGTGTTTTGGATGTAGGTGCTGGTACTGGACGTACCATTCTTTGGCTAAAACGGCGATTTCCTAATCTAATTATTAAAGGTATTGAACCAGTAAAAGAACTTCGTGAACAAGGGTATATCAAAGGAATATTAGAATCCGAGTTAGTAGATGGTGATGGTTGTAATCTTCCTTTTCCTGATAATAGTGTTGATCTTGTCTGTGAATTTGCTGTACTCCATCATGTTAAGAAGCCGGAAACAGTAGTTCAAGAAATGTCGCGGGTTGCTTCTAAAATGATATGTATTTCTGACTGCAACTTTATGGGACAAGGAATTCCTCCACTGCGGCTACTAAAATACTTTATCTTTTCTCTTGGACTTTGGAAAGTTGCAGATTGGTTTAAAACTAAGGGTAAAGGTTACACTATAAGTGAAGAAGACGGACTCGCTTACTCCTATTCAGTGTATCAAAATTTATCAACTATTGATAACTACTGGCAACAATTACGTATTATGAATACAAATGGAGATAGTGATCACCATTTGGGTCAGATTTTCTCTGCTGCACATTTGCTTGTCATTGCCTTCGATAAAAAATGACCAGTATAAATCAGTACAAATAGTCTACTATTTCCAAACATTTTATTTGTGATGAAATCCTTACAGGATAAGGATTTAAATGATTTTGAAACAGGTTTTCCATAAAAATAACCGAAAAACCTAAATTACTCTTCCTCTGGGGATATTAATTCCACTTCCTCAACTTCACCATGATCAGAAGATTCACCAATCATCACTAATTCATTTTCCGCTTGATGATGATATTGCCATTGATCTAAAACATCTTTTACTAATACTTCTTCTACCCAAATTTTGGCAACAACTGTTAAAGGTAATGCCAAAAATAAACCTAAAAATCCAAAAAATGTCACAAAAAATAATTGAGAAATCAAAGTTACTGCTGGTAATAAAGATACCTGATGTGCCATAACTATAGGCGTGAGAAAATTACTCTCAGCTTGTTGAATAAAAAAGTAAAGAATCAGCACACCCAAAGGTTTCCAGGGGGAATCTAACAGGGCGATCGCCATGGCAGGAACTACACTCATAGTCGGTCCCAAATTAGGAATTAAATTCATAAATCCTGCTAAAACTCCCAAAGCTAAAGCTGCCTTAACTCCTAAAATTGATAAACCAACAAGACTCATTAAACCAACTACAAAAACAGCAATAAAAGCCCCTGTTACCCATCTTTCTAAAGAAGTCCCACACTGATTTAAAATCCCCTCTACCCGTCGCCGATAAAATGAGGGGAATAGCCGCACAAACACTTTCCGATAAGCATCTGGATTGGCTAGAAACATTCCCGTCAAAACCAGCACTAATAAGATATTAAGCACAATTATTAACGAGCTAGAAACAAAGGCAAAAGAGTTTCCTAATATGCGATTAAATAATGGTTGTGCTTCTGCAATTAGCCTATTTAGGTCAGGAATAAAAGGGATTAATTGGGGAGGAATGTGTGTTCTTTGTTCATCAATCCAACTATTGATGCGTTCAAAACCTTGGGGAACTCGATAAGTTAACTCTTGAAATTGTTGAGTAAAGGGTGGGACAATCAACCAGAAAAAGCTAATAATACCTGCAAAAAAGATAGTGACAGATAAGGCTACAGCTAATTGTCTTTTCATTCCTAAATTTTGAAAGCTGCGTGCTAACCGATTTAATGTAGTTGCTAAAACCACAGCAGCAAATATTAGTAACAGCACTTCTCGTAGTTGCCAAAGTATATATAAGGATAAAACTATGGCGATTAAACCTATCCATTGACCAATTTTCACAAATTAACTCCCCAAGTTTATTAATAATTTTTTCTGTGAAGCAGTATATCTTGAAAATTTTGATATAAATCTGCATGAAGTAAAGTATCAAGAATAATTGACTGGTTGATTATTTACTGATTTATCAAACATTCTGACTCCTGAATTCTTACTAGAATTTTATAATTCTGTGCAATCCCCCTGCTTAAACCTGACTGCTATTTTAATTTTTGCTTTGTGTGGGGATGCGCCCAATTAAAACCGTTATCATAATTAAAGTAGGTAAAATAACTAGAATGATTGCGTTTATTGATGTTTCTGGAATTGAAAACATTGGACATACATATTTAATCAAAAATGAGATTAAAGTGGAGAGAATAAGTAGTTTGAAGAAGAAACCTAGTTGATTTTTCATCAGAGTGCGGTAATACACATTTTTTTGGTAGGGTATACACGAATTTAGACTTGAGGATTAAGTCTTTACAATAGAAATCAGATACAAAACTTTACTTTTCCAGATTTGGTACCTTAAATGTAAGCATTCTTGCCATTTATGAGTTGTAAATGCTGGATTTAAAGCATTTTCTTATTGCCATGATTTATCTACCAGTTTCATTACTATTATTTTTAGTTTTGTTGTTGCTGCTGCCATTTATTTGGTTTGCAGTTGCAGTGGATGTAGTAGAAGTTGCGGTAGCTAAGTTAGGTTTTTCTCCTAACATTGCTTTTTTATTATTGGTGCTAGTAATAATTACCAGTACAATTAATATTCCTATCTACCGTTTAGAAGCACCTGTACAATTAGCAGATGAATTTGAAGCACTGTGGTTAAAGGAATTTTGGGGAATTCCGTTAAGGAGAGTACAACGTTCTACCGTAATCGCTCTAAATGTGGGTGGTGGATTAATACCCGTAGTTTTGGCATTATACCAATTTTCCCAGGGCAATACTTTAGCCATTTTATCAGTTACTGCCATTGTCACCGTTGTTAGTTACTTAGCCGCCAGGGTAGTACCAGGAATTGGGATTCAAATGAATCCGTTATTAGCTCCCCTAACTGCTGCCATATCCGCTATGGTCATAGCATCATCCCATGCAGCACCTGTCGCTTTTGCTGGTGGTGTTCTGGGTACTGTAATTGGTGCTGACTTGTTGCATCTCAAAGATATTCAAGCCATGAGTTCAGGAGTTTTGAGTATTGGCGGTGCGGGTGTATTTGATGGTATTGCTTTATGTGGATTATTTGCACTGTTATTGAGTTGAAAATAGGGTCATGAGGAAAATAACCCAATTACCAATTAAGTAGTCGTGCAAAATAAATTTCATATTTAGGGAAGGTGACAGGTGACAGGTGACAGACAAGAGATACAGAGATTTCTATTGTTTTCCCAAATGTGCAATTAATTTTGCCCAGGTACTTATCAAGGATCAAATTTTATTGAGGTGAGTGATTATGCCAGTAGAAAATAATCATAAAGACAAGATGAAAACTCCAAGAATTCAGCAATTTGGAGGGAGTTTATTAGTTTTACTAACTCTTCTGTTATTGGTGAATTTGATAGTTCCTAGTGTTTTCGGAAAACGGTTGCCACAAGTTCCCTATAGTGATTTTATTAATCAGGTAAAAGCAGGTAAAGTTACTAAAGCTATTATCGGGGGCGATCGCATTGAATATGCAATTATGGCTCAAACTCCCGAAGGTAAAACAGTTGAACAAGTATTTAGAACTACACCTGTAGCAATTGATTTAGATTTACCTAAAATTCTGCGTGAAAACAATGTCCAGTTTGCAGCACCACCACCAGCAGAAAATGCTTGGATTGGTACTCTTGTCAGTTGGGTTGCACCCCCATTAATTTTCTTTGGAATTTGGGCATTTTTAATGAACCGTCAAGGTGGTGGACCGGCTGCATTAACAGTAGGTAAAAGCAAAGCGCGGATTTATTCTGAAGGTAGCACTGGGGTAAAATTCCTCGATGTTGCGGGTGTGGATGAAGCAAAAGCTGAGTTAGAAGAAATAGTTGATTTCTTAAAAAATGCAGGTAAATATACGACATTAGGAGCAAAAATTCCCAAAGGTGTCTTATTAGTTGGACCTCCTGGAACAGGGAAAACATTATTAGCAAAAGCCATTGCCGGTGAAGCTGGTGTACCTTTCTTTAGTATTTCCGGTTCTGAATTTATTGAATTATTTGTTGGTGTGGGTGCTGCAAGAGTTAGAGATTTATTTGAACAAGCAAAACAACAAGCACCTTGTATTGTTTTCATTGATGAATTAGACGCTTTAGGAAAATCTCGCGGTGGACCCGGTGGTTTCGCTGGTGGTAATGATGAAAGAGAACAAACATTAAACCAGTTATTAACAGAAATGGATGGTTTTGATGCTAATACTGGTGTAATTATCATCGCTGCTACCAACCGTCCAGAAGTTCTTGATCCTGCATTACGTCGTCCTGGTCGTTTTGATAGGCAAATTGTCGTAGATAGACCTGATAAAATCGGTAGAGAAGCAATTCTCAAAGTTCACGCTAAAAACGTCAAATTATCAGATGATGTGGATTTAGGAATTATTGCTGTGCGTACACCTGGGTTTGCTGGTGCAGATTTAGCAAATTTAGTCAATGAAGCAGCATTATTAGCAGCAAGAAATAACCGTCAAGCTGTATTAATGGCAGATTTTAATGAAGCCATTGAACGTTTAGTTGCAGGTTTAGAAAAACGTTCTCGTGTATTAAATGAAATCGAGAAAAAGACCGTTGCTTATCACGAAGTCGGACACGCTATCATTGGTGCATTAATGCCAGGAGCAGGTAAAGTAGAAAAAATTTCCGTTGTTCCCCGTGGTATTGGTGCGTTGGGTTATACCATTCAAATGCCAGAAGAAGACCGTTTTTTAATGATAGAAGATGAAATTCGTGGACGTATTGCCACTTTATTAGGTGGACGTTCTTCCGAGGAAATTGTATTTGGGAAAGTCTCTACTGGTGCTGCTGATGATATTCAAAAAGCCACTGATTTAGCAGAAAGAGCAATTACAATTTATGGGATGAGTGATAAACTCGGACCTTTAGCTTTTGAAAAAGTGCAACAGCAATTTATTGAAGGTTATGGAAATCCTCGTCGTTCTATTAGTCCCCAAGTTGCAGAAGAAATTGATAAAGAAGTGAAGGAAATTGTTGATAATGCTCACCACATTGCGTTGAGTATTTTGCAAAATAACCGTGATTTGTTAGAAGAAATTTCTCAGGAATTGTTGGAGAAAGAAATTATGGAAGGTGGTTATTTACGAGAGAAATTAACTAAAGCCCAAGCACCAGCAGAAATGGATGAATGGTTGAGAACTGGTAAGTTGGATGCAGATAAACCTTTGCTGCAAACTTTGTTAGGTTAGTAAGTAAAGATCCCCGACTTCTTTTTTGAAATTGTTCATTATTGATGAATTAGTGTTAGAAATCGGGGGTCTTGTTTTTTAATTTGTCTGAATCAGAATGTCCAGAAATTTAAGGATTTACAGGATAAAAACAGGATTTTTGGTTTTTTAATTAATTGGAATTTAGGTAATTGTTAAACTAAAAATTTTTTAAAAACTAAATATTAAGATCCCCGACTTCTTTTTTTATCTTGTTCATAGATAATGAACTGGTGTTAGAAGTCGAGGATCTGAGTCTAAAAACTACTACATTGCAACTACACTAGCAGCAAAAGCAAAGTCATTTGCAGTCAGACTATCTGCATTTATTCCTTGTAACAAAGCTACCTCAATGGTATCTATTTTCAACAATGTATCAGCACCCATTTGTTCTCTAGTTACTTGACCAAAATCAAGAACTTCCACACCACCAAAACCGATTTTATCAACACCAATTGTGAAATCAGTAATGATGTTGTAACTCATGGGTAAACTACCATTAGCAACCCAGAATTGATCCATACCATTCCCACCGGTTAGTTTATTACCTCCTGCTACACCAGCAAAGAGAACATCATCACCTTCACCACCGGAAATCATATCATTTTGGTTGGAAACTAAAACATCAATTCCAGAACCACCAAACAGACGGTTGTTGCTACCTTGACTAACTATTTTATCGTTGCCTGAACCACCAAACAACATTTGATTTGAACCTTCAATAACTGTTAGTTCATCTGCTTCTGCTGCACCAAATAAAATGTTAGTACCATTGGCTTCTACAACAAATAAGGAATCTTCACCATTACCACCATTAACAATGGTATCGTGAGCAGGTCCATTAACTCCAACACTTACAAAATCATTTCCATCTCCTGCGGAAATGGAAGAATGACTATTAACGATGACAAAATCATTACCATCACCTGCAAAGATATCATTATCATCGGTGGAATTTATTGTGTCATTTCCGTCACCTGCAAATAAGATTTGTCCTGGTTCGGGGTTGATTTCTTCACCTTCAGGAGTGCCAAAACTTAATCTTCTGGATGGATAATCATCATCCATAATTGTGATTAACTGTTCTCCCAGAATTTGAGAACTATCTTCAGCATCTGTTAAGACTATTTTAAAAGTCTCATCACCTTCAATTTCCCTATCTCCAACAATAGCAACTTCAACAGTTTTACTGGTTTCTCCTGGTGCAAAAATCAGAGTTCCTGAAGTAGAAACATAATCTGGTGCAGCACTAACTATTTGTCCTCTTAATTCTCCCCCTGGGTTTGCGGTGGTATGAATGTTGAAGTAATAAGAGGTATCTTCTCCCATCATTGCTGAGGTGAATTCAGCTATTTCTTCAGCAGTTAATCCTTCTTCTGCTTCCCAAATGCCGGTGATGATAGTTTTACCTTCTTCTTCGGTAATTTGTAAATCATCATCAGTCAAAATATTAAAGTCTACAGGACCACTTTCACCTCTGACACCATCATGAATGTGTAACCCTACTACATCATCTGCTGTGGTTTCTGTTTGACCATTAAAGTCTAAACCACTAAATTCTAATCTGTAGCTAAAGGTTGCAGCTTGGGTATTCAATTCTGCACTGGCCATTCCAGTAGCGGTGGTAGTCACACCAGGTATTTCTTGACTACCTTCTAACATTGCTGCAAATACTTCTGTGGTGGGAACAAATACAGGTGTTTCGTTGATAATTTGTCCTCTTAATTCTCCCCCTGGGTTTGCGGTGGTATGAATGTTGAAGTAATAAGAGGTATCTTCTCCCATCATTGCTGAGGTGAATTCAGCTATTTCTTCAGCAGTTAATCCTTCTTCTGCTTCCCAAATGCCGGTGATGATAGTTTTACCTTCTTCTACGGTAATTTGTAAGTCGTCATCATCGAGGATGCTAAAGTCTACAGGGCCGTTTTCACCTCTGACACCATCATGAATGTGTAACCCTACTACATCATCTGCTGTGGTTTCTGTTTGACCATTAAAGTCTAGTCCATTGACTTCTAATCTGTAGCTTAAAGTTGCAGCTTGGGTATTCAATTCTGCACTGGCCATTCCAGTAGCGGTGGTAGTCACACCAGGTATTTCTTGACTACCTTCTAACATTGCTGTGAAGATTTCTATGTTTGTTCCACTGATGGGAATAGCGGTGATGGGGATAGTTTGGTAGTTAACAATTATGGATTCTGTACTTGCTTCATCTAGAAAAACTTCAAAGGATTTAGTTTGGATTCCGCTGTTTCCTTCGGGTGTAGAAATGTTCATGCTTTGTACCTCAATTGAAAATATATCTGTAGCTGTGAAACCGTCTTTATCTGTTGCAGTGACTTTTACATCTATACTGCCTACATTTCCATCTGTAGGAGTACCACTAAAAGTTTGAGTAATTGGATTAAACTTTAACCAATCTGGTAATTCACTACTATCTGCAAGGGTAGCTGAATAGGCCAGCAATTCGGGAATAACTCCCTCTGTTATTAGTGTTTCTGCAAAGGTTTGGGATATGAATTGATGTAGTTTTGTCGTGGGGTGAATATCATCAAAAAAGGCGTATTCATCTGGATTTACACTACCAGTTACATCAATTAAAGGGTCGGTCAAATTGGTGAATCCATAATTTTCCGGATTAGCTTAGTCCATTAGAAAATCACCTTTGAAAGTATGGAGGTGACGGAGGAAAAGTGTTTCCTGATGCTTGAAAAATATTTCCTGTATCAGAAAGACTATCACCAAAGATAATTAGGTTATCAAATGGGTTAATTGCATCAGGATCAGAAAAGGTGTTATGAGAAAAAGTGAAACTAAAATCAGCCCCTGATTTAGCTTTTTGGTTTAAAAGAGGATGATCGAGATTTGGTGATTGTGTCATTGCAGATAATCAAAACGTGCGCGATAGATTTTTTGTATCTTGATCTTGAAAAATCAAAATACAACTTTACCCAAAGCGGTGTCTGTCGTTTTTTAAAAGGGGAACTTATACTATTTTCTAGCCGGAGTCATGGGTAAGGGCGTTTACCCAAAAAAACAAGGGTAGATTTTTATTAATCCATCCTATAGGAGTATAAAATTTATTCTCAAAATATGCAACTTTTCCAAAAAATATTAGATAAATCAATAGTTGGTTAACTTTTAATTAACTAAATCTTAACTAAGGCTTAACCAACTAAAAACTTCTGAAACAGTGAGTTCTAAATTAATACCTGCAATTATTGCTAACTGATCATTATTGTCATATAATTCTATTTTTTGCCCTGGAAATACAGCTATTACACTTTCTTCTTCTGGATTCATTAACCATCCTAATTCTGTGCCATTGCGGGAACAATGCAATAATTTAGTTAATACTTTTTTTTGTTGTTGTTCGGGTGAGAGAATTTCTATTACCCAATCAGGATGAACTTCAAACCTATTACTAATTTTCCCTGATGCAGTTTTAGGGATTCTTTCCCACCGAAATACGGATATATCAGGTACAATAGTTGCACCGTCAAAAGTACAACTTAGTTCTGGGAAAGCATAGGCAATTTTTTGTGTTTCTGCTGCTTGGTTAATAGTAGTACACAATTTAATCTGTAGACGACTGTGTTCACCCTGTGGCATTGGTTTTTGTGTAATTTCCCCGTTAATAAATTCCGATGCTGGTTTAGTTTCTGGTAAGTTAAGAAACTCATCCAGTGTAATTTGGCGTTCTTTAGCTATAGTCATATTTATTAATGTCAAATGATCTTTATTATCCCATTAATAACATTAATTTTATCACTAATTAATTCTCACTACGTTGCCAAATTTTAATAGTTTTATCCAAACTACCACTAACCAACATTTCACCAGATGCGGTAAAAACTAAAGCGGTGACAGTGTTAGCATGACCGGAAAAAGTTCCTAATAATTCTCCAGTTTCTAAATGCCATAATTTGATGGTTTTATCAGCACTACCACTAGCTATAATTTGTTCATCAGGACTTAAAGCAACTGCATAAACGCCTTCTCTGTGACTTTTGAGAGTGTGAATTAATTCCCCAGTAGCTAAATTCCAAACTCTGACAGTTTTATCTTGACTACCACTGACTAAATATTGAGAATTAGCACTCATGGCTAGAGAATTGACAATATGAGAATGTCCTTTCAATGTATATATTTGTTGAATTTCTTGCTGTTTTTTCTGATTATGTGAAGACATTAAATGCCACACCTTAATTTTTCGATAACTACCAGTTACCAGAATTTTGCCATCTTGACTTAATACCATGGAATGGGCAGCAGTATCATCTAAACATAAGGTATTTTCTACCTGCCGGTCGCGCAAATTCCAAAACAGGATTTTCCTATCATCTCCACCAGTTGCTAAACTTTGTCCATCGGGTGTAAAAGCAACACAACGTACATTTCCTTGATGTTTATGGAGAATATCAATTAAATCTAATGCTCCAGTATGCCAAATTTTAATTGTCGAGTCTGCACCCACACTAACTAAAGTTTGACCATCGGTACTAAAAGCTAAAGAATTAACTTCATCTATCACACCAGAAGTAGACCAAGGATATTCTGCCAAGGTTTCAATTAATTCACCTTTACTTAAATCCCATAACTTTGTTTCCCCACGACTACCACTAGCTAAAATGGGAATAGTTTTGACATTATGACCACTCAAATCTGTCAAAGATAAAGCTTTAATAGAGTAACCTAAACAGTTAATTCCTCTGGTATGTCCTTTTAATGTTTGCCAACCTTCCCAGTCACCAATAATATGCTTTTGTGGATGTTCTGATGGTAAGGTTTGAATTACTTCTGCGACAACTTGATCATCAATCTTAGCTGTATCATATCTTTTACCACCTAGAGATTGTAAATACCAATTTAATCCCCCTGCATATAACAAACTACTAGGATTAAGAGATAATTTTGAGTCTGAAAATTGCAGTTGATTGGTAGGTAAAAAACCAGTAATTACAGCTTGCTTTTGATATCCTAATTTAGTTGAACTTGGATAAAACAAACAGAGGAAAATAAAAACTTGGTGATTTCTGATATCTTCCTGAGTTACATTCCAGCGAATTTTATCTTTTTTAATGCCGTTAAAACTTTCGCCATCGGCAACATGAACTTGAATACTCACCTTGGGGTTATTAGTCAACCAATAGGAAAATTTACTTGCACTGCGTAAATTGCCTTCATCATCCAAAAGCATATTTTCTAAAGCGTCTTGTGGCACTTTTTTGACTAATTTACCCAAGCGTTCTGTAATCACCCGATTTACAATTTGTTCTCGGACTAGATAATCTTCCGCTTGACTTTGAAAAAACTTAGGAAAGGGAATTGTCCAATCTGGAGGTTCAGGATATTCTGGAGGCATGGGAGGCGGATTTTTCGCCAAAATTTCCGCTTGTTGACGAGATGATGCTAAAATTTCGCTCAAGGTATCGCCCCAAAATACCATCATTTCACCGTGACAACCTTTTACTTGACTTTCTAAGAGCGATAAGTCAATTGTCTTGGGTTTTTTGACTCTTTGGAGAAAGTCAGTTTGTTGGGCTTTGAGTAAACTAATCCAATCCATTTGCATGATAGTGACACACTATTGCACACCTAATTTAACTTATACTAATGAATTAAAAAAATTACCATAACCTTTAATTAAACAGAAATTAAGTAAGTTTTACGGATTGAGAGAATACAAACTAATATTGTTATTAGTTATGTCTATAACTCAATGAGTAAAATATATATTTAAACGATTTCCATAAATTCTAACTAACCTATAAACTAATTTACTGTTTCTATAGAAACATTTATAGGAACAACGTAGTTATATGTCAGTAAATCAAAATCTTTGCTAATTTAATTTTTAAAAGTGAGCAAATCAGGATATATTAATTAATAGTGTAACTAAATAATCTATCTGGAAAAATAAAAATGTCCAATACATCTTATATTTTTGTCGCTGGTGCTAGTCGTGGTGTTGGTCAAGAAATTGCTAAATTTTTGACTGCACAAGATATAAAAGTAAAAGCACTTTTGAGAACAGAAGTAGCAGCCAAGGATTTAGAATCTCTTGGTATTAAACCAGTTTTAGGTGATGCTTTGAAAGTGGATGATGTTGAAAAAGCTATTTTAGGAGATGAACCTATTCAAGCTGTAATAACTACCCTTGGTGGTTTACCTACAGATGGTGTCAAACCTGATTTTATTGGTAATAAAAACTTAATTGATGCCGCAGTTAAAGCCAAAGTTCAAAGGTTTATTTTGGTGACTTCTATCGGTTGTGGTGATAGTGTGGGTGCGCTACCTCCCCAGGCTTTGGAAACTCTTAAACCTGTATTGATTGAAAAGGAAAAAGCTGAACAATATTTAATTAACAGCGGATTGAATTATACAATTATTCGCCCTGGTGGGTTAAAATCTGAACCAGCGACAGGTAATGGTATTTTAACAACAAATACACAAATTGTTGGTAGTATTCACCGTGCTGATGTTGCTGAGTTGGTTTGTCGTTGTTTAAATTCTGTTAATGCTAATAATCAAGTTTTATCTGCATTGGATAAAAATATGATTTATCCAGGTTTACCAGAATATGTGGAGTTTAATTTGGGTTAGTTTCTGCTAATTGGTAATGGGTAAGAATATTTTACCCAATTACCAATTGTTGGTGGTTTCTAGTTTTTTGGTATTGAACCGCAGAGACGCAGAGAACGCAGAGAAGGAAGAATGATATGTATAATTTAGGATAGAATTGATTTTAGTCCTTTGACTAGTCTTTCTATTCCTTGTTTTGCCGTTTGTTGTTGTAATGCACCGTAAGCAACGCGCAAATAACAACCATTTTCCATACCGAAGGTTGTACCAGGAATGACTGCTATTTTATGTTCTTGAATTAATTGTTTAACTAATTCTAAAGCATCCATTTGATTATGCACTTTTAGGAAAAAGTAAAATGCTCCATTTGCAGGAGTGATGGTACATAAATCTTGCAGTTGGTTGAGTGCATTAATGACTATTTTTCGAGTTTGGGCAATTGTTTGAATGTTATCTTTTAAATAATTATTTTGAGCTTGTAATGCTCCTAATGCTGCATATTGGGAAACTACAGGAGGACAAATTAGAATTGTATCTTGGACTTTTTTGACTGCATTTAATAAATGTTGGGGAATTACCATATAACCAATTCTCCAACTTGCAAAACCATAGGCTTTAGAAAGACTATAAAGAGAAATTGTATATTCACTACTTTCTGGAAATGCACCAGGAGAAATGTGTTTTATCCCATCATAGGTAAAATATTCATAAGCTTCATCACTAATATGATAAATTCCCCTGTTTCGACAAATTTGATTAACTTGTTTTAAGGTTGTTTCTGGATAAACTACACCTGTAGGATTATTGGGAGAAATTGTGACAACAGCGCGGGTTTTTGGTGTAATTGCTTGGGCTATTTTTTCAGGAATTAATTGATAATTTTCGTCTGTTGCTACTAAAACCGGATGACAACCAGCCATTTTAATTGCCATTTCATGATTAAAATAATATGGCGTATTTAAAATAATTTCATCACCAGGAGAAGTAATAGCTAAAATGGCGTTTATAAAACCCATATTACTACCAGCAGTGACAACAATACAGTTATGATCATTAATTTCAATGCTGTTAAATTTTGATAATTTGTTTGTTAATGCTGTAATTAATTCCGGTATTCCGGTAACAGCTTGATAAAGATTATTTGTGGATTCAGATAGGAATTTTGGTAATAGTTCTATCGCTTCTGGTGGAGGGTTATAGTGAACTACTCCTTGTCCTAAAGAAATTGTCCCAGGGGAGTTTTTAATCAGTTCTGCAACTACGGGAATAATGGGAGATTGAACAGCACTCATGCGGGATAATTTATAATTCATAACTCTCACATCAATTAAATTACCAATTATCAATTTTATTATTTGGAATTCCTACAGGTGATAAACCAGAAATTGCCCGTAAATTTTGACAACGAATCAATTCGTTAAAATCTAACCCAGAACGTCCTTCAATTTTGGCTACGGTTTCAATTGCTGTTAATAAATGTTCTGCTGCTTCTACTTCTGAATAATTGCGTCTTTGGGCAATGCGAATTGCTGTTTTATCAGCGGTTATTTCTGCTTCCTGGGATTGATTCATTTTCCAAATTCGCGTACCAGCTACAGCACTTAAACCCCCAGCAATAACTACACCTAAGATATCAGCTTGGGCAGCTTCAATCACACCACCTAATAAACCTACTAATACCACACCTTGATAAATATCAGGTTTAATCCACTTAATTCCTATTAACCAACTCACCTGATATAGTAATAATAAATCTCGTTGCGGTTTAGTTAAACGTCGCCATAAATCAAAGTTAATATATATGGGTCGTTCCTGACTCCAAGGTAAAGGAAAAGCCGCATCAATAACTTTTTTTTGCTCTGGTTTACTGACGATTTTAGTCATCATTCTGCCAGATGCCGGCATTACATCCAATAAACGACGAATTTCAAGATTTGCTTCCATTGTGTTCATGATGAGACATAATAATATATGTATATTAAATTACTACTCAGATTGCACAACAATTTACCACAAAATTTACCAGAATATTTTTATGGATGCTTTTGCTCCCACTCCACCAGAATGGACAGATAAAGCGGTTCACGCTTACGAATTTCATTGTCCCATCTGTCACTCTAGTAGCAGAGAAGCGGTGGAAGTTTGGCTAAACCGACGCTCCCCTGTAACCACAATAGACCATCGTCGCAAGTGGCAAGAATTTTATCATTGTCATTGTGGTTGTGTTTGGTGGGGTTGGAGTAATGACAGACCACCGACGGATTTAAAACAGATTTAAAACATCCTCTAAAACAAATTCTTTGGTTTCCCTCCTTGGTTGCGGGGAGGGTGAGGAAGGGTTGATTAACTTTTTGATATCATAAATATTTTCTCCAAATCCAACTTTTAACCCTCAATTTTGTTGACTGTGATAGGGTTGTATTTCTGCAATGGGTAATAGTAAAGTATCTTCTATATACTCGCGCACATCACGGCTGACATAACAATCACTATTTAAACATTCTACTAATAATTTATTGGCATCATAATATTGTTCAAGTAATTGTTTTTGTGCTTCGTTGAATTGCCAATCATGACCAATATTACGATATTTAATCATGATTTTTCTTAATTCTTCCGCCCAACTTTTATAATTATTCTGCCACCAATTTTTATAAGCTTCGTTATCTTTTTTTCTGTCTGGTATTTGCTCTTTTAGTGATTGTAGTGAATTTTTGAGTTCTGGGTCGAGGTCGAGGTCGAGGTCGAGGGAGAGGGAGAGGGTTCGGGAGAGGTCGAGGTCGAGGGAGAGGGTTCGGGAGAGGGTTCGGGAGAGGTCGAGGTCGAGGGAGAGGGAGAGGGAGAGGGAGAGGGTTCGGGAGAGGTCGAGGTCGAGGGTTCGGGAGAGGTCGAGGTCGAGGGAGAGGGAGAGGGAGAGGGTTCGGGAGAGGTCGAGGTCGAGGGAGAGGGAGAGGGAGAGGGAGAGGCCAAAATAGAAAGCTCTAACTGCTGCTGGTTTGTAAGAAACCTGAACAGAAGTAGATTTATTTTTTACCCAAGTCAGAACTTCTTGTAACTCCTCATCTTCACCTAATAATTTATCAATTTTATCCTTGATTAATAGTAACAAACGGTCTGCATTAGGTGACATTCCCACCGCTAATAAACAAACTTCCCGCCAATTTTTTTCCGTAAAATGACTAACTAAACTCTGCAAAGCTTGATTTGAAGATTGTTGGACAAATACAAATTCTCTAGCTGTGAAATATTCATGAAATGTCAAATGAGAAAAAGAGTAAATACCCTTAGCTCGTTCTACTAATAATCCATGTTGAGCTTCTATTGATTTGAGAATTTTTTCACTATCTAATTGCAATGCTTCTGGGTCATTATTAGCATCTGGTAAATTTTTGATATATTCTATAATGTATTGTTCTGCTGCTTTCTGTTTGAAGAAATATTCACTTTTTTCAAAAGTAGTCAAGGCAATTTTACTGAGTAAATCTTCCTTACGCTGAATTGATAGCTTTTGGTAAATTTTATTCCGTTGAATCCCCCGTTTAGCATCCCATTTTTTGAGGAGTGCATCTAATCCTTCCTTATATAATTCCGAACGGTTGGCGGGAAAATCTCCTGATTCTTCAAATGCTAAACAGAGTAAAGTTAGTAGTAAGGGACTTGTGGCCAGTTCTTGAATAGGTTCATTATCTTGAATGTGTTGAATAAAATTCTCTGGTTTAACCTGCTTATTTTTAAACCAATTGTGAGCAAAGGTCTGAATTTGTTCAAAATCAAAATCAGCAACTTCTACTTCTGTGAATTTCTCAAAAGTGTATTCTTTAGCAGCAATACGACAAGTCATCACAAATTGATTTTGCTGGAATTTTTGAGAAAATTTATCTATTTCTTGTAAGATGCGTTGACTATCTTCTTCTCTGACCTCATCTAAACCATCGAGAAGAATTAACATTTTCCCTTGAGTTAATAATTTTTCTGCATTCTCCACACCGAAATCTTGAATTGAATCTTCCGTACTAATAAAATTTAATAAACTGGGTTTATTATCAGCTTCTGCAAAGTTTTTGAGCGTGACAAAAATCGGCACAAAATCAGCATGAAATTCACCTTGAATACATTGAATTGCTAAATATTTCAAAAATGTAGTTTTACCTGCACCTGGTTTTCCCAAAATCATCAACTTGGGATATTTTTCCACTGCTTCTAGTCCAGGTACTCTTTTTTGGGTAATTCTTCCTAGTCCAACGCGGTAAAAATCTTCTGAAGTACATTCTTGGAATAAATCTTCTAATAAATCTTCTACTTTTCGTCGTTGTCTTCCAGTGATGGTTTCCAAGATATTGACGCTGGTGTAGATATCATTTAATCCTATTGGTTGTGTCATATCCAGCACCCGCATTGTCCCGCAGCGCTCTTGAATGAGGGGTTTTATCTTTTCCCGGACTTCTTGGACAAGGGTATTGATATCAATGCTGTTATTTTCACTCTCTTCTGTATCTGCTTGATTGACTTGAGTAACGACCTGTTCCCAGTCCAATTCTAAATATTCGCAAATTTGTAAAAAGAGATTGCGGTCAACTGGTTTCCCTGTACAGAATCTACTAACTGGTTGACGAGTTACCCCTAAATCTTCAGCTAATGCTTTTTGGGTGAGGGAAAAGCGGATTAAAGCCTTTTTTGCTTTTTTGATACCTTCTGGAGAACAGGATAGGGAACGACCGGTCATAGTCAAAGTTTAAACGCAGCAATTTTACTGATTATAACTTGTCAAAGATAAATCAATGTTTTCATACACAAGTCACACATAACTCAGTCCTTGCTGTAACTCGATTTCAATCACTCACCAGTCATTCTAGAAATGTAGTCAGGATTTAGAAAAGAATGGAAACTCTATCAATTATTTTATTAACTGCTTTATTGACTTGGGTGATTGAAAAATCTGCTGATGGTGTTTTATTTTTGATTATTCAGTGGTTACGGGATAAATTCAACAACAATGATAATGAATAGAATTTGAAGGTTTGAATTTGTAACCAAGATACGTAGATATGTAGGGTGCGTTAGTGGTAGCGTAACGCACCAAAACCTTGATAATAAAAAAGCATAAAAAATTAGCTCTTCTTTCCTTTGCGTCTTTGCGTCTTTGCGTGAGAACAAAAGAAATGTAAATTTTTGTAAAAATCATCTCTTCAAGACTAGAAACCTGATAAATAGACAGCTAAACTATCAAAAAGTGCATCTGTACTGTTAAGTATAAAAATTTTAGAAAAGGCAATATAGCCTAGATGATTCCAGTCCAACTTATCTTAAAAAACTTTCTTAGTTACCGTGATGCAGCTTTAGATTTTGCCGGCTTGCATACGGCTTGTATTTGTGGTTCTAATGGTGCTGGTAAATCTTCTCTTTTGGAAGCTATTACTTGGGCTATTTGGGGGGAAAGTCGCGCTACGATTGAAGATGATGTCATCTATTCTGGAGCGCCGGAAGTCAGGGTTGATTTTACTTTTCTCAATAACCAACAAACTTATCGGGTAATTCGTAACCGTGTTAGGGGTGGAACGAGTGTTTTAGAATTTCAAATAGAAACTCCTGCTGGTTTTCGTCCTCTGACTGCTAAGGGAATGCGAGCTACTCAGGATATAATTTTACAACATATTAAACTGGATTATGATACTTTTATTAATTCTGCTTACCTACGTCAAGGACGAGCAGATGAATTTATGCTCAAACGTCCGACGGAGCGGAAGGAAATTTTAGCAGAGTTGTTAAAACTCAATCAATATGATCAGTTAGAGGAAAAAGCCAAGGATAATTCTAAACAGTATAAAGGTAGAATAGAAGAATTATCACGTTCTCTGGAAAATGTTAAAACTCAACTGCAAGAAAAGACAGCTACAAAAGCTGAATTATCACAGTTGGAAGTACAAATAAATAAAATTCAACAACAGGAAGCTGTTGATAAAATTCAATTACAAAGTTTGCAGGTTGTTCAACATCAACGCCAAAATTGGGAACAACAATTAAACTTTACCAGACAACAATATCAAAATTTGAGCCAAGATTGCGATCGCTTACAACAAGAAAAGTTATCTATTCAATCTCAACTCACAAATTTAGCAGATATTCTCAATCAAGAAGCAGAAATTAATACCGGATATACAGAATATCAAAGTCTGCAATCTCAAGAAGAAGCTTTTTCGACTAAATTTGAACAACACACCCGCGCTACCAGTTTCCGACAACAGCAACAACAGCAACTGGTCAAACAAATCCAATCCATTGAACGTCAACTACAACAAACAGAAGCTGAGTTAAAAGCTTTAGAACAACAAGAGCAAGAATTAGAACAAATCCTCACCAAGTCTTCAGATGTAGAAACTGCTTTATCTCAGTTAGCTGCTGCTCGTGAGCATCTAAATAATTTGGATCAGTTGCAAATGCAAGTCAGTCCTTTGTTACAGCAACGAGCAGATTTAAAAAGTCAAATAGATCGCACCCATGCTAGTCTAGTGGCACGACTGGAGCAATTACAAGCCACAGAAACCAAACTCCAAACCCAACACCGTCATCGTCCACAGCTACAACAAGCGGTGATGGATGTGGGAGTGAAAATTGAAGAATTAGAGAAAAAAAAGGTTTATTTGCAACGTGTACAGGAAAAAGGACAGGAACGCAGACATTTTATAGAACGGTTGCAAGCTCAAAAACGGGAATACGAAAAATTACTGGCAGAGCTAGAACAAAAGTTACAGATGCTGCAAAACCCAGATGCTTTATGTCCCTTGTGTGAGCGTCCTTTAGATGAGCATCACTGGAGTACAGTTATACAGAAAACCCAAACGGAGTATGAGGAAACCCAAGGACTATTTTGGGTGTTACGAGAACAAATGGCAGTTTCTGACAGAGAAATTCAGGTACTCAGACAGGAATATCGAGAGATAAACCAGCAATTATCTGGTTATGATGAACTCAGAGAAAAACGAGGACAATTAGCAGCACAGTTACAAGCTACTACTGATGTACAAGAACAATTAAAACAAATTGAAGTAGAAAAACAACATTTAGAGCGTTCTTTACAGGGAAATTTTGACCCCGAAAAACAAGCAGAACTCCAGCAATTAGATGAATATTTGCAGCAGTTAAATTATAATGAGAAAGATCACGCTTTAGCTAGAAGTGAAGTAGAACGTTGGCGCTGGGCAGAAATTCAACAGGCTAAAATTAAAGATGCAAAGAAAAAACAAGCACAATTAGCTAGTAAGAAACCGGAATTACAAGGGAAGATTGAGGAATTGAAAGCGGGAATTGAATTAGAGCAAACTAATTCGGATACAGCTAAACAAATAGAAGCTTTAACTAGAGAAATTGCCGAATTAAATTATAGTTCTGAAGTTCATAATAAATTACGTCAAGCTGTGCGAGAATCCCAATCTTGGCAATTACGTTATCAACAATTATTGTCTGCAAAGGAACAATATCCACAAATTCAAAATAGGTTAGCAGATTTAATCACTTCTGAAAAAAGTAGATTAGTAGAACAGCAAAAACTAACCATTCAAATTGATGATATTGTTGAACAGTTAAAAGCGACAGCTAACCCCACGGAACAAATTAATAATTTAGAACAACAAATAGCAATTAGAAGACAAGAATTAGATCAAAAAATAGCTCATTTTGGTAGGTTAGAACAAAGGGTACATCAATTAGAATTATTGCAAACTCAGTGTGAGCAAGAACAGGAACAATTAAAATATTGTCAACAACAACAGCGAGTTTATCAGGAATTAGCGCAAGCATTTGGTAAAAATGGTATCCAAGCTTTAATGATTGAAAATGTCTTACCTCAACTGGAAGCTGAGACAAATCAACTACTTTCACGCTTGAGTGCAAATCAACTGCACGTCCAATTTGTGACTCAAAAAGCTGGAAGAAGCGGAAGATCAAGTAAGAAAAAAACTAAGTTAATTGATACATTAGATATTTTAATTGCTGATGCGAGGGGTACAAGAGCTTATGAAACCTATTCTGGAGGAGAAGCGTTTAGAATTAACTTTGCAATTCGGTTAGCATTAGCGAAATTGTTAGCTCAACGGGCTGGTGCTGCATTACAA